>NZ_JASJSI010000028.1:0-48779 GCF_030237085.1 Stenotrophomonas maltophilia group sp. Smal32 | reverse complement strand
ATCCCGCCCAGCATCCCAGCAACGGCATACAATCCAGCTTGGCCACGGCCGGCCCCAGTTTGTAGTCTCGACAACCACAATCTAGCGGGTCGGCCGTGAGCCTCTCCCCTCAGATGGGAGAAGAACCAAAAAAAAGCCCCGGACGATGCCGGGGCTTCAGGACTGCAGGAGGCGCTGGATCAAAGATCGAATACCAGGTTGCCGCCGGTCTTGCGGGGGATGTACCCGGCGTCGCGCAGCCAGCGTGCCGCGTTGACCTGGTCCATGCGCTTGACCGGGAAGCGGTTGGCGAACATCAGGAAGCGCGCAACGGTGATCGACTCGCCCTTGCCCTTCAGGGCCGCGAGGGTTTCGACGAACCATGGCGCAGGCGGCTGCTGGCTGCCCGGGCGGGCCACGGTGCGCGACTGCCGGGTGCTGCCAGCATCGGCCTGGGCAGTGGCCAGCGTGCACAGCGAGATGAAGATCGCATCCAGGCTCACGTTGTCCTTGCTGCCCTTGGGCTGGGACTTGAACAACTCGATGGCCTTCAGGCGCGTCGACGTGAACTGTTCGACCTCCATGGCGTTTCCTCTTTGCGAAATGGGTTGGGGATGCAGGGTGACGACAGGTGCCGTCGGTGATGGGGGATGACCTTACATCATTTTCGCCGATGATGGGTCGTGGCCTGCGGTGGGTTCAGCGGACGGGGCCGCACAGCCGACCCCGATTCCGGCTCAGATCAGGCCGCGCGACAGCAGCTGGTCCAGCGATCTGCGGACCAGATCGGCCGGGGTGCCGTCGTTGTCGACTTCGATATCGACCAGTTCATGCGGCAGCGGCTGCTCGCTGGCATGAGGGTCATTGCTGCAATGGCCCGGGCGGTTGACGCGGATCACGACACCACCGCGGCGCCGGATCGCGCGCGCCTCATTGGCGAATCGGACGTCGGGTACCAGCCCGCCCTCGGGCAGGCGTGCGAACAGCGAGCGTACCCACAGTTCGGGATGGACGCGGTCACGTCCCCATTCGGTACCGGCGGTCTGCATCAGCTGGCGCGGGGTGAGTTCGGCCAGCCAATCGATGGCGTCCTCCTTGCGGCGGTCCAGTTCATGCAGGGAGAGCCCGAGGAGGGAGGCGACGAACTGGCGCAATGGGGCCGCGAAGCTGTCGCGTGGCAGCGCCAACGCCGATGCCAGCCCATTGGCGAGTGTGTCCTTGCCCGAGCGCTTGCTGCCGGCGATGCCGATGTAGAGCGGTACACGTGCGTGCGGCGCCGGCCGCAGGGCGATGCTGCCCAGTGCAGGGCCGGCACGGAACGCGGCCAGTGTGTCGGCAATCATGCGATGACCGCTGTCGAGGGAGGCGGGAATCATGCGGAATCTACTCCTGGAAGAATGCTGCAGGTGCTGGCGGGTCAGGAATCACGACCGGCGAGGCTGCGTGCGCGCAGGATGCGCTGGGTGATGCGCCCCCCCCCGGGACGCGGCCGCTATCGGGTCAAAACACAACATGGCAGTGCGCGTACGGCGGCCGGCCGCAAGGTGGTCGCGGATGGTCCGCTCGGACAGCACGGGTACCCGCTGGTGGATCTGCTGCACGGTCAGCTGCTCACCTTCGAAGGCATGCAGTCGGGGACGGGGCATGGCGGAAGCGCTCCTTGAAGGTGGCGGGCCGATACAGGCATCTTGCCTTTGCAGACGGCTCAAGGCAACACCTTTCATCTACTTGCATCATGACCTGGTCGATCTGGCTGGCGTGCGATCCACAGTCGCAATGCCGCCACGGCCAGGCGCTCACGCTCAACCGCGCCGCGTGCGGCCAGGACACCCTCGAGATACTGCTGGCGATGTCTGCGCGGACTGACCGCCGTCCAGCGCCCGTCGTTGCCCATGCGCCGGTAGCCGTCCAGTTGCAGCAGGCGGCGTGCTTCGCAGTGCAGGCGCCAGTCGTCGCTGCTGCTGTCAACGTCGCGACCATCATGCAGGCGTGGCATCTAGAACGGGCCTGCCGCATGCTCGGCGAGAGTGCGTCTGCGCTCTGGCATCAGCCAGACCTTGGCCCGCTCCTTGCCCACCACGCGGGTGCGTACGCCATGGCGTTTGACCACGTAGGCGGCGGCCTCGTTCACCTCGCGACGGTTGGGCTTGTCGATGCCCACCGCGATGACGATCTCGGTGGCGCGGTAATGCGCGCTCCAGTGTTCGGCAGGGAGCGACCAGTCGAAATGGCGATCGATCAGTTCGGCGATCGGCGAGATGGGTTCGTGTTCGCTGTTGGTGGCATTCAGCGCATCCAGTTCCTCGGCAGTCAGGTGCCAGGTCTCGCCGCTGCAGTACAGCGCATGGGCCTCTGCCCAGACCTGCTGCATGTCGATCCGTGCCGGTTCGCCCAGCGCCACGGCGTGCACGGTCCACCAGCGGGTGTTGCCGGTGGCATCGCGCAGGAAGCGTTCGTCGTTGACACTGGCAAACAGGATGGTGCGCCGTGCGTAGCGGGATTCGGTGCGCGCGTAGGGGCGGCGGATCTCGTCATGGCTGCGCGAGATGAATGATTTCAGCGCCGCGATATCGGTACGGCGGAAGGTGGCATCGACCTCGCCCAGTTCGACGATCCACTTGGAGATGACCTGCTTGACGCTGTCCTTGTTGGCCGGATCGAGCACCACGCCATCGGCGATCAGCTGCAGCTCGGCCGGCGCCAGCTGCCGTGCCCAGCGCGTCTTGCCCAGGTTCTGCTTCGAGACGAACGTCAGTACGCCGCGCGCGACCACGCCATCGGGCTCAAAGGCGGCCGCCACGCCGGAGATCAGCCAGCGCCTCATCAGGACCTCCTTCAGCACGCGGCCGTCGGCCATGCGCGTGGGCTGGGCTTCCTGCACGGTGTCGAAGAACGCCTGCAGGCGGGACTGGCCATCCCACGGCCGTGAGGTGATCCAGCTTGCGACCGGGTTGTAGGGATTGGCTTCGGCCACCTGGCACAGGTTGGTCTCGAAGCTGGCGGTGGCCATGCCGGCGCGGTGCATGCAATCCATCACTTCGCCCGCCGCGACTTCCTTGGCGTTGTCCACGGTCGTGTGCAGCCCCGGGACCAGGATTTCCAGGTCCTTGCGGATGACGTTGTAGCGCACGGTCACACCGGTACGACGGCACAGCTCGGCCAGGTTGCGGGCCGTTGGCAACGGCCGCCCGCGCGCGCTGGTGTCGGGAAACGGGGTGAAGGCATCGAATGCGGACAGGTTGCCAGGCACCTGGTAACGCGCGCTGGCCGATGACGGCGCATCGTCCGGCGCCACGTCGTCGCCTGCTGCGGGCGGTGCGGGAGGCAACAGCTGGGTACGCACGGCGTCCAGCCCTTCACGCAGGTGCAGCTCGTTGAAGTCGGTAGGACGGTCATCGTCGCCATGCAGCGCGGCGAACTCGGGCCAGGCCACGCGGGCATCGATGTCCGCGGCAGCCTGCGTGGCCAGGGTGACGCCCGGGTTGTCCAGCGGCTGCCGCGTCCATTGATCGTTGTCGGCACACAGCACGAACGATGCGTCCGGCATGGCGCCGCGCCAGGCCCGGGCGACCGCGCCAAGGTTGCCTGCATCCCAGGCCACCACTACGCACCAGCCCGTGGCCTGGTGGATGGATGCGGCGGTGGCATAGCCCTCTGCAATGGCGATCGGTTGGCCAGGGGACGGCTTGCCGATGACATGGAAGCAGCCCTGCTTGCGGCCACCGGAAAGGAAGTCCTTGTCGCGGCCAAGTGCTGGATCCACGCGGGGAAAGATCGCCTGCAACGAGACGATACGGCCCGCGCTGTTCATCACCGGCACCAGCAAGGCATTGTCGATATGGCGGAAGACCAGGCCATCGCTGTTGCGCACCGGCCACGGCGCCACGCGCAGGCCATGTGCGTGGATGCCCTTGCGTACCAGATAGGGGTGCTGGACGTCGGCGGGAATGGCACGGTTCCACAGCACGTTGGCGGCCTTGGCGGCGGCGTCCTCGCGCTCGCGCTGATGCCGTTCGCGCTCGCTGCGGGCCGCTTCCTGGCGTTGCCGGATGGCGCGCTGCTCGGCGGCGCTCAACGCGGTCGGCGATTTCGCGCACCAGGCATGGCGGGTGCCGGTCCGCCAGCTGCCGAACTCGCCGGCCGGCACGTGGTCTCCAAACAACACGGCCCACCCGTTGCGCGTGCCACGACGGTCGCCTTCCACATGGAAACGCACCAGCGTGCCATCGGCGTTGAGCGCGTCGCGGCCGCGCGCGTCCGGCACGATGCCGTGCGCGTGCATGGCCTGCAGGAACGCGGGAACGATGTCCTGCGTGGGATGCGGTGTGTGCATTCGACGGAGCCCCTGGGAACGTGGATCGGTCCACGGCGGCCGATGGCGGCCAACGTGCTGTGCAGTGCCTGGCTTGTGCAGGTCACGCGGCGGCGGACCGATGCGGCGTGGTCAGGACGTGATGGGTGGTGGTGACACGTTCATGGTGTCGGAATGGGGCTTCTTTTGCAACACCTTACAACCCCTTTCATCCCCGGTCGCGACCAAGCCGACCAGTACACGTTGGATCTGCGATGGCGTTTGCAGATTGCTGTGATCGTGCCGATGCGTCGCAGTTGGCGAGAACCGGTTTTCGGATGATGCGATCGCCGTCAGCGACGGCCCTTCGTTTCTCTCCACCGCGCCTTCGGGCGCCCGTGCACAAGGAGCCTGCATGTTTGAAATCCACTGCAACCACGAACGCCGATCCGCCGCGGAATCCGCGTCGTTGACGGTCGTTGCGACGTTCTCAATCGGTGCGACCACCCCTCGATAAAATACAACCCGCATGACGGACACCATCGACGAAGCGCAGGAAATGGAAGCGCGCCACCTGCAACGCGCCCTGGCCCAGCACGCAACGCGGGCCAGCAACGTTGCCCCTCTCACTCCCATGGGGGAATGCCACAACCCGGACTGCAGCGAAGACTTCGACAACGATCCGGCAAGGCTGTTCTGTGGGCCTGCCTGTGCCGAGCGTTTCGAAGCCATCCATCAACACCGCAACGCATAGGAACAGGGGACATGTCTCTGAACAGCAACGACGCTGGCTTCACCGAACGCATCGCCGGTTTATCGGCCGAGCTCGCCGTGCTGGTGAGCCTGGTGGAGAACCACATCCATCTGCAGCTGGCTGATCTGGCCGACTCGGGTGATGTGGATGCACAGGAGCGATTCGCGGTAGCCGATCCGGAGCGCTGGTTGGAGAACGCCCGCAACAGCCTGCAGGCGGGTGTCATGTTCCTGGAGCGCGCGGTGCAGCAGCCGGCGCGGTTCTAGTCATCCGGTGCGGGGACGGAAGGGGCCGGCCAGGCTGCCTTCCGTCCCCCTCGGGCAGTGGACGATCCCCTGCGCTGGAGGCTGCGTCATAACGTCGCACCGGCGGCAGGGCAACCCTGAACGTGGTCCAAGGTTGGTCGCAGGCCCGTAGAATGGCTGGGTGCGTCGTTCTGTCCTCCACCGCCGGTTCCAGGCCCTGGCATGGCTGGCCATGCTGCTGGTGCTGCTTGCCCCGCTGGTGAGCCGCTGGCTGGCGCATGGTCACGTTGCAGCGGCTGTGCCGATGGCGGCGATGGATCATTCCCAGCATGCGCAGCATGCGATGGAGGGCCATCACGGGCACCACGCGATGGCGATACAGCAGGGCGAGGCCGCAACGAAGCCGGCCGTCGATCCACACGCCGAGCATGAGATGGGCGTGGACTGCGACTACTGCCTGATCGCCGCACGGCTGATCACCCTGCTGGTGGCGGCATTGCTGCTGCTGGCACCGGTGGTATCGATATGCCATGCGTTGCGGGGTGCAGTGCAGGCGTTGCCACAGCGGGTCAGCGGCACATTGGGAGCGCGCGGGCCACCGGCCTTCATGGCTGCCTGAGCCACACGCGCAGTGCATTGATCGCCTTCCATGAGGTTGCCGGCCACGGCCGGCGCCCGCACGCGCGTGTCTGTCCCTTTCTGATTGCTGCCCCGCCACTGCGGGGTGGCCTTGCATGCCGTGAACAAATGAAAACGAACCCCAACTCCGCGCGCCTGCGCCGGGCGACGCTGCCTGTGACGTGCGCGTTGCTCCTGCACAGCGCCTCCGTACTTGCCGCCGATGCGGCACCACCGACCACGCTGGATACCGTACGCGTGATCGACACCCGCAGCGGCGAGCTGTCATCCACCGCCAGCGCAGGCTCTGCGTTGGGCCTGAGCGTGCTGCAGATACCGGCCAGCCTGACGGTGATTTCGCGCGCGCAGCTGGAACAGCGCGGCGACACCAACCTCAACGATGCGATCAGCCGCGCCGGTGCGATCAGTGCGATGCCGCACCCGGGCAATGGCCTGAGTGCGCTGTCCAGCCGTGGCTTCACCGACGGCGCTTCAGTGATGCGCCTGTACGATGGGCTGCGCCAGTACGGCGGCGTGGGCATCACGTTCCCGTTCGATACCTGGTCCATCGAGCGCATCGAAGTGCTGCGGGGTCCGGCCTCGGTCATCCATGGCGATGGTGCCATCGGCGGGGTCATCAACATCGTGCCGAAGAAGCCGACGCGCGGTGCCATCGAGAACGAGATCAGCGTGACCGTGGGCAGCGAGGACACCGCACGCCTGGGCTTCGGCAGTGGCGGCGCGCTGACGCCAGAGCTGGCCTACCGCGTGGACGTGAGCGGCAACTACAGCGGTGGCTGGGTTGATCGCGGGCGAAGCAGTGATGCCACCTTCTCCGGCGCACTGCTGTGGCAGCCACGCACGGACCTGAAGCTGACCCTGACCCATGCGCAGGGCCACCAGAAGCCGATGCGCTACTTCGGTACGCCCCTGGTGGATGGCCGACAGTTGGACGCACTGCGCCACCGCAACTACAACGTGGAAGACAGTGACATCCGCTTTCGTGACCGCTGGACGCAACTCGATGCGCTGTGGACACCGAATGCGAACGTGGAATGGCGCACGCGCGTCTACCAGATCGACAGCCAGCGCGACTGGCGCAATGCCGAGGCCTATGTCTACAACCCGCGAACCGGGTTGATCGATCGTTCGGGCAATACCCAGATCACCCACAACCAGGACCAGACCGGCCTGACCTCGACGCTGCGCGTGCAGGGCAGTGTGGGGGGGCTGCAGAACAATTTTGCCGTAGGCCTGGACGCCAACCGTGCGCACTTCAAGCACACCAACAACACCTACGCCGGCAGCTCCGGCCCGGTCGATCCGTTCCATCCGGTGCCGGGGCAGTTCGCCAGCGATGCGCCGAACCTGCCGCGCTATCGCAATGGTGCCGAGCAGTACGCGCTGTTCGTGGAAGACCACCTGACGTTGAGCGAGCGTTGGTCGGTGCTGGGTGGGCTGCGCCATGACCGCGCACGCATCGAACGCACCGATCTGATCAGCGGCCAGAGCGCATTCTCGAAGACCTACAGCAGCACCGGCTGGCGCGCAGGCACGGTGTTCGCGCTGCGCCCGACGTTGAGCCTCTACGCGCAGTACTCGCAGGCGGCGGACCCGGTCAGCGGCCTGCTGATGATCAGCCCGGCCAACGGTGCTTTCGACCTCGCCAAGGGACGGCAGGTCGAGGTGGGCCTGAAGCAGGCGTTTGACGGTGGCGAGTGGACCCTGGCGGCCTATCGCATCCGCAAGACCGGCTTGCTCAGCCGCGACCCGCTGGTGCCGGATCGCCGGGTACAGGTGGGCGCGCAGACCTCGCGCGGCATCGAGGCATCGTTGAACTGGGCCTTCGCGCCGCGGTGGTCGCTCGATGCCAATGCCACGGTGCTGAAGGCCGGGTTCGAGGACTTCCTGGAAACCACCGGTTCGCCGGCAGTACTGGTCCCGCGCGATGGCAATGTGCCGCCGAACGTGGCTGAGCGCCTGGCCAATGTGTGGGTGAGCTGGCAGTTCCTGCCCGACTGGAGCGCGGCCGCAGGCGTGCGTTACGTCGGCAAGCGCTACGCCGACAATGCCAACACCCTGGAACTGCCCGGCTACAGCACCACCGACCTGGCGCTGACCTGGCAGGCGTCACCGCGCACGCGGTTGTCGGCGCGCCTGTTCAATGTGTTCGACAAGGCGTACTACGCCACGGCGTACTACACCAGTACCCAATGGCTGCTGGGACCGGATCGGCGCGTCGAGTTCACCGTCGACCATCGGTTCTGAGGGCACTGGCCATGTCGTTGCGTTCCACTGCCAAGCGCTGGACCTATCTGGTGCACCGCTGGCTGGGCATCGGCGGATGCCTGTTGATGCTGCTGTGGTTCATCAGCGGCATGGTGATGCTGTTCATCGGCTACCCGAAGTTGACGCCCGGCGAGCGGCTGGCAGCGTTGCCGGTGCTGGGTGACGCAGGGGATTGGCGAGGACTGTCGGCGCTGCCGGATGCTGTACAGGCCGAACCGGAAGCCGTGGCCCTGACCACGGTGGGCGGTGAAGCGGCGTATGTAGTGCGCAGCGGCAGCAACGTCGGTGCGTGGTCGGTACGGACCGGCCAGGCGCTGCTGCCGGTTTCCGCCCAGCGCGCCGAAGCGTCGGCCGCGCAGTTCGCCGGTGGGCAGGCCTTCGTTGGGGCGATGCGCGTGGATGAGGACCGCTGGACCCATTCGCGCGCGCTGGATGCGCATCGGCCACTGTACCGGGTCGAGGTGGGCGGCGCGCAGCCGGGGGATGTGTATGTGTCCTCGCACACCGGCGAAGTGGTGCTGGACGCGCCGCGCGTGCAGCAGCGCTGGAATTACGTGGGTGCGTGGCTGCACTGGCTGTACTTCCTGCGCATGCAGTCGGTCGATCCGGTGTGGACGTGGGTGGTGATCGTGCTTTCAGCGTTGTGCACGGTGGCGGCAATCAGCGGCATCGTGGTGGGTGTGTGGCGCTGGCGCTTCCGTGGGCACTACCGCACTGGCGCGAAGACGCCGTATGTCGAGCCGTGGATGCGTTGGCACCACCTGATCGGGCTGGTGGCAGCGGCATTCGTGTTCACCTGGATCTTCAGCGGACTGATGTCGATGAACCCTTTGGGCGTCTTCAGCAGCACGCGCGAGGCGATCGACAGTGAACGCTATCGTGGCGGCGCGGCAGCCGTGGATGGAATGCTGGGTGAGCCTGCAGCACTGCTGGCGGCGGCGGGTGCCCGGAACTTCAGGCCAGTGGAGGTCCAGTGGCGGCGCATCGGCGGCGAACTGTTCGCAGTGTTGCTGGATGGGCGGGGTGATACCCGCATCGTGTCCAGCGCAGATGGAGAACTGCAGGTCTTGCGGAAACTGCCTGCGGATTGGCTGCAGCAGAAGGTGCGCGCCATGTCTGATGCGCCGATGCAGGGATTCGCGGTCCAGCAGGCGCCGGACGCGTACTTCTATCCGCGCTCACCTGAAGCGATGAACGGTGCAGCCGTACGCCGCTTCCCGGTGGCGGTGGCGGACTTCGGTGATGCAGAGGCGACGCGCGTCTATCTCGACCTGGCCACCGGCGATCCACTGCTGACGATGGGACATCGGGAGCGTGTCGGGCGCTGGCTGTTCTACTTCCTGCACAGCTGGGACCTGCCGGCGATGCTGCGCTTCGATAGCGCCCGATTGGCTGTTCTGCTGTTGTTGAGCGTTGCGGGTACGGCGTTGTGCGCGACGGCCGTAGTGATTGGCTACCGCCGGTTGCGGATGAAGCTGCGGCGCCGGCGACGCTGATGTCGCAAACTACATCCGCAGCCAACGGGTGGACACCGCCACCAGCAGCAAGGCCATGGCCACGCCGATGAACGCAGCAATCAGACCGAAATGATTGGCGGCAAAGCCGATCAGTGCCGGGCCGGCGAGGATGCCGGCAAAGCCCAGCGTGGAAACGGCGGTGATCGCCAGCGCACCGGGCATGCGGTTCTGATGGCCGGCCAGCGAGAACAGCGCCGGCGCGATGTTGGCGCAGCCGAGGCCGACCAGCACGTATCCGGCCAACGATATCTGCCACGGCGTGACCAGGGTCAGCACCAGCACGCCGCTGGCAGCGAGCAGTGCACCGAACACGATCGCGCGTTGGCGTCCCACGCGCGAGACCAGTGCATCGCCGAACAGACGGGCGACGGTCATGGTCAGGGTGAAGGTCACATAGCCGATGCCCGCCAGGCTGGCATCGACGCGGCGTACATCACTGAGGAACACCGCGCTCCAGTCCAGCATCGCGCCTTCACCCAGGAAGGCGACGAAGGCCAGTACGCCAATGAACAGCACGATGCCATGGGGCATGGCCAGCATCGGGGTGTCATGGGGCATGCGTTCGCTGTGCCAGTACCCCGCTGACAGCAGCATCACCAGCAGCATGGCGCCGACGCCGATCAGTACCGACGCCAGCGGTGGCAGCTGCGCTGACATCAGCACGGTCATGGTGGCCGCGCCGAGGAAGCCGCCGATGCTGAAGAAAGCGTGGAAGCCGGACATCATCACGCGACGCGCCTCGCGCTCGACGATCACCGCCTGTACGTTCATCGTGCAGTCCATCGCACCCACGGCGGCACCAAACACGAACAACACCAGGCCCAGCGCCCACGCCGAGCTGGCCAATTCCAGGCCGGGAACGGTCAGGCAGATCAGCAGGCTGCTGGCCACCATCACCCGGCGGCAGCCCAGGCGCGCGGCCAGCACGCCGGACAAGGGCATTGCCAGCAGCGAACCCGCTCCGAGGCAGAGCAGCACCAGGCCCAATGTGGCGTCGTTGATGTCGGTGCGTGCCTTGGCGAACGGCACCAGCGTGGCCCACAGCGCGGTGGCGAAGCCGGGAATGAAGAATGCAGCGCGGGTCGCGTGCTGTTCGGCACGCGCGCGGTTGGCGAGGGACATTGGAGATGCGCTCAGGGCGGAGTGGGGTGTACCGCGATGCCGGCGGCGTGGAAACGCGCGGCCAGCGCGGGCGGTGCCGATGTGGTGAGCACCAGATCGTCGATCTCGTCCAGGCTGGCGATCTGCCAGTGGCCGCGGGCACCGAGCTTCTCCGTGGTGGCGGCGACGATGATGCGGCTGCTGCAGGCCACCATCGCGCGTTTGAGCGTAGCTTCCTCGGCATCCATCGCCCACACGCCGGTGTCGCCGTCCACCGCGCACGGGCCGGGCAGGTACACGTCGGCACGCAGGCGCTGCACCTGGGCCAATGCCTCGGCGCCGACTGCACCGCCACCGCCGGCCAGGCGGCCGCCGATCAGCTGCGCGGAGGTGCCTTCATGCAGGCTGGCGGCGGTGGCGATCTGCGGGGCATTGGTGATCACCGTCAGCCCGAGGGCGGCGGGCAGCTGCTGGGCAATGGCCAGGTTGGTCGAGCCCGCATCAAGCAGCACCACCTGGCCGGGCTGCAGCAGTGCGCAGACGCGGGCGGCCAGCTCGGCCTTGTCGCCACGGTCGCGGGTCAGGCGCTCGCGCAGCGGGCGTTCCTTCGGCGGCGGCAGCACGGCACCGCCGTAGACGCGCTGGCACAGGCCCTGGGCGGCGAGTTCGCGCAGGTCGCGGCGGATCGAATCTTCGGAAACGGCGTAGCGGCGCGCCAGTTCGGCGGCCACCACGCGGCCCTGCTGGCGCAGTTCCTCAAGGATCTGCCGGGTGCGCTGGGCGGGGAGGGGGCTGGGATCGGAGCTCATGTCGCAAGTCTGCATGTTCGTGCATTAACGTGCAACAACGTGCATTTGGCGCGTGGGGTGCAAGGCGGCGACGGGCCTGCCGGCGATCTGAGGCCGCGGGCCTTTGGATCGCCTGCGAAGCCCGGCATCATGGCGGGGCCCCTGGCATGGAATCCCCGATGTCCCCCACCGTTCACCGCAGGCTGCGCATCGGCGCGGACCAGTACACCGGCCAGAAAGTGGTCGACCAGCAGTTCCACGAATGCGATTTTTCCGGCGCCGACCTGACCGGTACCGAGTTCATCAACTGCAGCTTCTATGACGCCGACACCCGCGCGGGCTGCCGCTTCAATGGCGCCACGCTGAAGGAGGCCAGCTTCCGCAGCTGCGACATCAGCATGTGCCACTTCAGCTTCATCAAGGCGCTGGGCCTGGAAATCAGCGAGTGCCGCGCGCAGGGCGCTGATTTCAGCAACGCCAGCTTCATGAACCAGATCACCACGCGCAGCTGGTTCTGCAGTGCCTTCATCAAGAAGTCGAACCTGCGCTACGCCAATTTTTCGCGGGTGACGCTGGAAAAGTGCGAGCTGTGGGAAAACCGCTGGGACGGTGCGAATGTGAGTGGTGCCAGCTTCGCCGGCTCGGACCTGTCCGGTGGCCAGTTCGAGGGCATCGACTGGAACAGCGCCAACTTCACCGACTGCGATCTGACCAACTCGGAGCTGGGCGAGCTGGACCTGCGCAGCACCAACCTGCGCGGCGCCACGCTGGATGTGCAGCAGGTGGCGCTGTTGATGCAGCGCATCGGCATCACGGTGGTGCCGTAGGCATCACCCGGCGTAGGCGACCCAGCCCTTGAAGCTGAAGCCTGCGTAGAACAGCTCTACGCCGTCGAAACCTGCGTCCCGCAGCAGTGCGACCTCCTGCTCGGGGGCCAGCAGCGGCAGCCGTTCGGCAATCGCCTCGATCGCCCGCTGCGCGTCGGCGCGGGCCACGCCGGAGGCTTCGGCAAACGCGGCATAGCGTTGCAGCCATCGCAGCTTGCCGGCCGGGTCCTGCGGCACGCTGTGGTGGGCCACCACCAGCGGCGCACCCGGATGCAGGCGCCTGTGCAGCTCGCGCAGTGTGTGCAGGCGCTGCGCGGTATCAAGGAAGTGCAGGGTCAACAGGCAGCTGGCACCGTCGAAGCGCAGGTCCGGAGCGTCGTCGATGTAGCCTTCCAGCAGCTCCACGCGCGGCATCAGCGGGCCCAGTGTCTGCTCGGCCAGGGCGAGCATCGGCGCGGCCGGATCTACCCCCAGCAGCTGCCAGGCCGGTTGCGCTTCGGCAAAGGCCTTCAGTTCCAGCCCGCCGCCGGCACCCAGCACCAGCACGCGGCCCTGTGCGGGAACCCGTTCGGCCAGCAGCAGGCGGCTCATCTGCTGCAGGGCGGCAAAGCCCGGCACCTGGCGCAGTGGACCTTCGGCGTAGCGGGCCACCGCCTGCGGATCGGAGAACGAAGACATGCGCGGATTCCTGTTGCGGGGGACATAGCACTGTAGCGCGGCGTGCAAGGGGCATTGCGTGCCGCTGCCGCATCGTCGCGGCCAGTCGCCGGGCGTGCGCATGGTGGTGGATGCGCTGGTCGCGCATTACCAGCTCAACGCAGCGCGCGTGCCAGCACCTGCCAGATCCGTGGGTCCTGGCATTGCGAGACGTTGAAGCGCACATAGTCGGCCGCGCGCTGCGATTGGCTGAAGGCGTTGCCCGGGGCCAGCACGATGCCTTCGCGCAGGCAATGCCGTGCCAGCGCAGCGGCGTCGCGGCCATCGGGTAGCTGGCACCAGAGGAACAGGCCGGCTTCCGGTTGCAGCCACGGGGTGATGCCCAGCGAGTACAGTTTCCGCAGTGTGTGCCGGCGCGCATCGGCCAGGCGCGAGCGCACCGATTGCATGTGGCGGCGATAGCCACTGTCGGTCAGCGCGATGTGCATCAACTGCATCGCCAGATGGCCGCCGCCGAAGCTGGTGGCCAGCTTCAGGTCGGTCAGCGCTTCGATCCAGTCGTGGCGTGCAGCGATATAGCCACAGCGCGAAGCGGCCGACAGGGTCTTGGAGAAACTGCCGACGTGGATCACCCGCGACAGCCCATCCAGCGCAGCAAGGCGCGGTGCCGGCTGCAGTTCGAAGTCGGCGAAGATGTCGTCCTCGACGATGATCGTTTCGCTGCGTTCGGCCAGCCCCAGCAGCCGATGCGCGGTGCTGGCCGAGAGCACCGCGCCGGTCGGGTTGTGCAGGCCCGAGTTGGTGATGTACAGCCGTGGCGAATGTGCCTGCAGCGCCTGCGCGAACGCGTCCAGGTCCGGACCGGTGTGCGTGTACGGCACACCCACCGCCTGAACCTGGTGCGCCCTCAGCAGGGCGTGGTAGTTGAAATAGCTTGGGTCGTCGACCAGCACGCAGTCGCCGGGCTTGAGCAGGAAACGGGAGATCAGGTCGACCGCATGCGTACCGGATTCGGTCAGCAGGATCTGCTCCATCGGTGCGTCGATGCCCAGCGCAGCTGCACGTCGCTGCAGCAGATGGCGCAACGGTAGAAGGCCGAGCGGGCCGGCGTAATCGACCAGGTGGGGAGCATCGCCGCGCGCCAGCCGACGCAGGCCTCGCCGCATGCCGTCGTGGTACAGCCAGTCGCTGGGCATCCAGCCGCAGCCCGGCTTGAGGTGCGCGGGCGGTGTTTCCAGCGATTGCCGCGACACCCACAGCGGGTCCACCGCGCGGTCCAGGCGTGGTTCCATCTCGGCCAGGGCAAGCGGTGCGGCCGGTCCACTGACATAGAAGCCGGAACCGGCACGCGCGCTGATCCACCCTTCAGCGGCAAGGCGCTCGTAGGCCTCGACCACGGTGGAGACCGACACGCCCATCGCCGCCGCCTGCGCGCGTACCGAGGGCAGGCGCGAGCCGGCGCCATCCACCCGCGTGCCGATGCGGGTGCGGACGGCCTGGATGACCGATTCGATGCGGGTAAGCGGGCGCGTCACGGCGAAAGTGTGCTGTAAGTGTGGGCGGTACAGTTATTTGAAACTGTACTGGATTGTAGCTGGGGAGCGCGGGCCGCAGGTGCTTCCATGGAGATCCCGCCGGGCACCGCCCGGCACCCCGGGAGTACAGGCGTGGAACGGTCGGCGAGTGGTTGGATCAATGGCTTCATCGGTGTGGTGATCTTTGCCGGCTCGTTGCCGGCCACCCGCCTGGCCGTGCTGCAGCTGGACGCCGGGTTCGTCACCGCCGCGCGCGCCACCATCGCCGCCATACTCGGCCTCGGCCTGTTGCTGCTGTTGCGCCAACCCTTTCCGCGACGCAGCGACCTGCCCGGGCTGGCGGTGGTCAGCCTTGGCGTGGTGGTCGGCTTCCCGCTGCTGACCGCGCTTGCCCTGCGCCACGCCTCATCAGCGCACACCATCGTGTTCCTCGGCCTGTTGCCGCTGAGCACTGCGGTGTTCGGCGTACTGCGCGGTGGCGATCGGCCGCGCCCGGCGTTCTGGCTGTTCTCGCTGCTGGGCAGTGCCTGCGTGGTCGGCTATGCCGCGCGCAACGGCATTGAGGCCTCGCTGCAGGCCGACCTGCTGATGCTGGCGGCGATCGTGGTGTGTGGACTGGGCTACGCGGAAGGCGGTCGGCTCGCCCGCCATCTCGGCGGCTGGCAGGTGATCAGCTGGGCGCTGCTGCTGGCACTGCCGGTGATGCTGCCGCTGACGGTGCTGACGCGCCCGCCCTCGTTCGTTGAGGTGGGGGCATCCGCGTGGTGGGCGCTGGGCTACGTGGCGGTGTTCAGCATGCTGCTCGGGTTCCTGTTCTGGTATCGCGGGCTGGCCCAGGGCGGTATCGCCGCGGTCGGCCAGCTGCAGCTGCTGCAACCGTTCTTCGGCCTGGCGCTGGCTGCGCTGTTGCTGCATGAAGCGGTCAGCCTCAGCATGGTGCTGGTGACCGTGGTCGCGGTGATCTGCGTCGCCGGCGCGCGCCGTTTCAGCCGCTGAACACAAACGGGGACGTAGCGTCGCGGAAAAGGTGTGCGACAGCATAATCGATGAACACCCGCAGGCGCGCACTGGGATGGCGTCCACCGGGCCATAGCAGCGAGAACTGCCCCTTGTGCGTGGGCAGCGCGGGCAGCACCTGTTGCAGGTGGCCGTCGGCTAATGCGTCGGCGGCAAGGAAGTCAGGCATCCAGGCCAGGCCCATGCAACCGATGGCGGCGGCCAGCACGGCTTCCATGTTGTTGCAGGTCATCGCCGTCGTAAGGCGTGCGCCCGCATCGCCTTCCACCCCCGGCAGCTGCCAGGGATGCAGCTTCCCGGTAGTCGGGTAGCGGAAGCGCAGAGCCGCATGCATGCGCAGATCGCTCACGTCGCCGGGAGTCCCGTGCGCCTGCAGATAGCCAGGCGCCGCACAGAGGATGAAACGGAAGCCGCCCAGCCGCCGTGCGGTGAGGCTGGAATCGGCCAGTTCACCGCTGCGTATCACCGCGTCCAGACCTTCGCTGACCACGTCAACGATGCGGTCGTTGAAGTCCAGTTCCAGCTGCACCTGCGGGTAGCGCTGCTGGAACCCGGGCAGTACCGGCAACAGGAAGCGGTAGCCGATGGTGGGCAGGCCGATACGCAGCAGTCCACTGGGTGCGTGCTGGCGCTGTGCCAGGTCCGCCTGTGCTTCGGAAAGCTCGTCCAGTGCACGCCGGCAGCGCTGCAGCAGCAGTTCGCCTTCGTCGGTGAGGTGCACGCGGCGGGTGGTGCGTTGGAACAGGCGGGTGCCGAGTTCCTGTTCAAGGCGGGCGATGCGCTTGCCGACCGCCGACGCGGAGAGGCCGAGCACGCGGGCGGCGCCGACGATGCTGCCAGCCTCGGCGGTACGAACGAAGGCAAGCAGGGCGGAGATGGAGTCCATGCAGTCATGATTGCGGAACATTAAGCCGCAATCAACGTCCATCGAGCCTGTTTTTCGGGAATAGCGGCCTGTCCATCATCAATGCCCCTGATGGATGGAGGCCCGCATGGCCCCGGTTTCGATACGCCCTATACCCGTCCGCACGCAGCAGCAGTGGACGCTGCTTGCCGTCTGCCTGGCCGCGCTGGCACTGCCGTTGTCCTTTTCGGCCGGCGCCGTCGCGGTGCCGGTGCTGGCTCGTTCGGCGGCGTCGTCGCCGACCGCGCTGGCCTGGGTGACCAATGCCTTCATGCTGACCTTCGGCAGCCTGCTGCTTGCTGCCGGTGGCCTCGCCGACCGCTATGGCCGACGACGGTTGTTCCTGCTGGGCACGGCAGGCTTCACTGTCGCCACGATCGTCGTCTGCCTCGCGCCCACGCTGCTGTGGCTGGATCTGGCGCGCGGCCTGCAGGGCGTTGCCGCTGCAGCGGCGTTGGCATCCGGCACCGCCGCGCTGGCGCATGCCTGGCAGGGTCCGGTGCGTGCCCGTGTGTTCGCCCTGCTGGGCACCACGTTCGGTGCAGGATTGGCACTGGGGCCGCTGCTCGCGGGCCTGCTGCTGCATGCTCTGGGATGGCGCAGTGTGTTCGCCGCGGGCGGTGTGCTGACGCTGGCGGCGTTCGCCCTGGGCGCGCGCGCGTTGCCCGAAAGCCATGGCGAACGCGGGCGGCTGGATGTTGGCGGCATGCTGGGCTTCAGCCTGATGCTGGCGGCGTTGACCCTGGCCCTGTTGTGGCTGGGTGAATTCGGCCTGCATGCCATGCGCGTGCAACTGGCGCTGCTGGCGACGCTGTTGCTGGGCGGGGTATTCGTCTGCATCGAACGGCTGCACCGCTCACCGTTGCTGGACCTCTCGCTGTTCTCGCAACCAGCGTTCCTCGGTGTCCAGCTGCTGCCGGTCGCAACCTGCTTCGGCTACGTGGTGCTGCTGGTGGTACTGCCGCTGCAGTTGCTGGGCGTGCATGCACAGAGCACGACATTGGTCGGGCTGCAGATGCTGGCCCTGTCTGCGCCGATGCTGGTGCTGCCGATGCTGACTGCGCAATGGGCGGAGCGCGTTGGAAGTGCGCGGCTGTGCACGCTGGGCCTGCTGGTCTGTGCTTCTGGCCTGTACCTGTTGTCGCGCCATGCATCGCATCCGTCGCCCTCGCAGTGGGTGCCGTTGCTGATGCTGGTCGGTGCAGGAACGGCCTTGCCGTGGGGCCTGATGGATGGGCTGTCGGTCAGTGTGGTGCCGGTACAGCGTGCGGGCATGGCCGCCGGCATCTTCGGAACCGTGCGGGTGGCCGGTGAAGGCATCGCATTGGCCGCAGTCACTGCCTTGCTTGCGCTGCTGATCGGCCACCAGCTGCAGGGAGCATCGCCCGCATCGTTGGCGCGCGCTGGTGCCTATCTGGCCACGGGGGCGCAGGCACAGGCGCAGGCACTGCTTCCGGCGATGAGCGGCGCACAGCTGCAGCAGGCCAGTGCCGAGGCGCTGGCGATACTGCTGCGGGTCCTGGCGCTGCTGACCGCCGCATGCGCTGTGCTGTTGCATCTGCTGCTGCGACGGCCCAGGTTGGCTGTGATCAGAACCGAGGGCTGAAGGCGCCGGTCACCGCGCGCGGGCAGCAGGGGGTGTGTCGGTTGCCAGCTGGTTTTTCCTTTCCTGCGGGGGCTGCGCATTGGCTCGAAGGCCGTTGCTCAGGGCAGGCCATCCGTCGCGCCGCGGATGCTCATCCAGGCGCCGCCGCCGGGGGCGCTGCCGGCGCGGACACGGAAGCCGTGCAGGCCGGCAATGGCGGCCACGATCGAGAGGCCCAGGCCGAATCCAGGTCCCTGGCCGACGCTGCTGCTGCCACGGAAGAAGCGCTGGTAGATCAGCGTGCGGTCCTGCGGTGGGATGCCCGGCCCGTTGTCGATCACATCGATCCTGGGAACACCTTGATCGTCCACCGCGCGCAGCAGGATGTGGCCCTGCGCCGGCGTGAACTGCAGGGCATTGGACAGCAGGTTGGCCAGCGCTTCGAACAGCAGCTCGCGGTCGCCACGCAGCGGGCCGACCTTCGGGTCCACCTGCAGCTCCAGCAACTGCTGCTTCTCTTCGGCCAGTGGCAGGTAGAACTGGTGCAGTTCCTGCAGCAGCTCCGTGACGTCGACCGCGTCGAAGGCCGAACGTCGCTGGTGGCTCTCCAGCTCCGACACCCGCAGCAGCGCGGCGAAGCGCGCCATCAGCATGTCGGTCTCGGCCAGCGCCTTGTCCAGAGGATCGGCATGCGGGTTCTGTTCGTCCAGGCCCGCGCGCATGCGGTACAGGTGGGCACGCAGGCGGGTCAGGGGCGTGCGCAGGTCGTGGGCAATGCTGTCGCACACGCCCTTGACCTCGGTCATCAACTGCTCGATGCGCTCCAGCATGGCGTTGACGATGCTCGACAGCCGGTCGATCTCGTCGCGGCGGCTGGAGACCGGCAGGCGCTGGCCGAGGTCGCCGGCAACGATGCGGCTGGTGGCGGCTTCGATCTGCTGGATCCGTTTCAACGGCCGCCGGCGGAGCAGATGCCAGCCCACCAGGCCGGGAATGACGGTCAGCGACACACCCCACAGCAATGCATCGAGGATGATGCTGTTGACCGCCATGAGCTTGCCGTTCTGGCGCACGAACACCAGCGTCCTGCCATCCCGGGTCACCACGCCGAGCGCGCTGCCACCGTCCTCGTGCGGCCCATCGGCCAGCGTCCAACCCTCGACCGGATGCGAGCTGCCATCCAGCGGCAGTCCCTCGGGGATCGCTGTCAGCGGGCCCGCCATCGGCATGCCGGTCTTGTCGAACAACCCATAGGTATAGACCTGGTGCAGATCGAAGCGCTGGCTGTCGCGCAACGCTTCATCCAGTGCCGGGCCGTCGAAGCTCATGAACAGGTGCGCGCGCTGCTGCAGGCCCGATTCGGTCAGGTCACTCAGGTAATCCGCGATGCGCCAGTACATCACGCCCAGCAGCAGGCTCGACCACGCCACGAACAGGATGCAGTACAACCCGAGCAGGCGGCTGCTGGACGAGCGCCACTGGTCAGGGTTGCGCATCGAAGACATAGCCGGTTCCACGTACGGTGGTGATGGGTTGCGGGCGGCCGGGCTGCTCGATGCGTCTGCGGACACGGCCGATGTGGACGTCGATCAGGTTGGTGCCGGGATCGAAGTGATAGCCCCAGACTTCCTGGAACAACATGCTGCGGGTGACCACCTGGCCGGCATTGCGGACCAGGAACTCGAGCAGCTTGAACTCCGTCGGCAGCAGGCTGATCTCCTGCCCGCCACGCCGGGCCGAACGGGTCATCAGATCCAGTTCGAGGTCGCCGGCGCGCAGGACATTGTCGGCAGGACCGGCCTGGCTCTGACGACGGATCAATACCTCCACGCGGGCGGCCATCTCATCCGAGGCGAACGGCTTGGTCAGGTAATCGTCGCCACCTGCTCGCAGGCCACGCACGCGCTCGTCCACGTCCGACAGCGCGCTGATCATCAGTACGGGCGTGACGATACCTTCGCGCCGCAGGGCAGTGACCAGCGCCAGGCCATCGATGCCGGGCAGCATGCGGTCCAGGGTGATCACCGCGTAGTCGCCCGCCCGCGCCAATGCCAGGCCGGCAGTTCCGTCAACGGCAACGTCGACCTCGAAGCCATGGCTGCGCAATTCGGTTGCGATTTCCTCCGCAGTGACAAGGTCGTCCTCGATGGTGAGTACGCGCGGCATGGGCCATTGTGCAGGTTGGATGGCTGCCATCCTCGCAACCGCGCGCGGTGACTGCAAATGAAAAATGTTTCATGCGTGATTCGCCGGAATCCACGCACGGGTCTTCTATATTCGGCGCCGAGCGTCTCCCCCCGGCGCACGGAATCCCGGCCACCGATGAACCTCCTGCACACCCCGTTGCCACGCCACGCCCGACCACTGAGGATGCGCCGGCCGGCGCTGCTTGCACTCGTTCTGCTCAGCCTGCTGTCGGCCTGCGGCAAGGATGCGCCCAAGCCGGCCGGCAGGCTTCATGAGGTGGAAGTGCTGACCCTGCAGGAGAAGCCGTTGGCGATGGAACAGGAGCTGCCTGGGCGGACCATCGCATCGCGGGAGTCTGACGTGCGGCCGCAGGTGGATGGCGTGCTGGTGAAACGCCTGTTCGAAGAGGGCGAATCCGTGCGTGCCGGGCAGCCCTTGTTCCAGATCGAGCCGGCCCTGTACCAGGCGGCAGTGAACCAGGCGCAAGCCAACCTGAAGACCGCCGAAGCAGCGGCAGTGACCGCACGCCTGCGCGCGCAGCGGATGCAGGCGCTGGGCGGCGAGCAGCTGGCCGCGCGCCAGGACGTGGATGACGCCATCGCCAGCGGGCAGCAGGCCGCAGCCGCGGTACAGGCGGCACAGGCGAGCCTGGATACCGCGCGCACGCGGCTTGGTTTCGCCACGGTGACCGCGCCGATCGCCGGTCGCATCGGCCGCGCGCTGTTCACACCGGGTGCGCTGGTCACCTCGGGCCAGGCCAACCCACTGGCGCGGATCCAGCAGGTCGACCCGATGAACGTTGACATCACCCAGTCCAGCAACGAGTACCTGGCCCTGCGCCGCGCGATCGCCGATGGAGGCGTGCAGGCCACCACCGCTGCGGTGCGGCTGCGGCTGTCCGATGGCAGTGAATATCCGTTGCCCGGCACCCTGGAATTTGCCGATATCGATGTGCAGCAGGAAACCGGCAGCATCACCCTGCGTGCACGTTTTCCCAATCCCGCCGGGCAGCTGCTGCCGGGAATGTATGTGCGGGCGCAGGTGGGGCAGGGCACGCAGCAGCAGGCCTTGCTGGTGCCGCAGTCTGCGGTGGACCGCAGCCCGAAGGGCGAGGCGCAGGTGTGGGTGGTGGATGAGGGGGGCAAGGCGAAGCTGCGCCTGTTCCGTACCGCGCGGGCGATTGGCGACCAGTGGCTGGTACTTGATGGCATCGCTGCAGGTGAACGGGTGGTCGTGGCCGGCGCACAGGGGCTCTCCGATGGCATGGCGGTGCAGGTGAAGCCCGCGGCGGCAATCGCTCCGGCAGCCGCCGGGAAGGGCTGAGCATGTTGCCGCGCTTCTTCATCCATCGCCCGGTATTCGCCTGGGTGCTGGCGATCTGCATCATGGCCTTCGGCGCGATCGCCGTCAGCCAGCTGCCGGTCGAACAGTACCCGGACATCGCACCGCCGCAGGTCAACATCACCGCCAACTACACCGGTGCTTCGGCGCAGACGGTGGAAGACAGCGTCACCCAGGTGATCGAGCAGCAGATCAAGGGCATCGATCACCTGCTGTACTTCTCCTCCACCAGTTCGTCATCGGGGCAGGCGCGGATCACGGTCACGTTCGACCAGAACGCCAATCCGGATATCGCCCAGGTCCAGGTGCAGAACAGCGTCAACCAGGCCATCAACCGGCTGCCGCAGGAAGTGCAGCAGCAGGGCGTGACCGTGGCGAAGTCGCAGGGCGACTCGCTGATGGTGGTATCGCTGTATGACACCAGCCGGCGCATGGAACGGGCGGACGTTTCCGACTTCCTGGTCAGCAACGTGCAGGATCCGATCAGCCGCATTCCCGGTGTGGGCGAGATCAATGTGTTCGGCTCGGCGTATGCGATGCGCGTGTGGCTGGACCCGCACAAGCTGCGCGCCTACGACCTGATGCCGGCCGACGTGCGCACGGCCATCCAGGCCCAGAACACCCAGGTCACCGCCGGTGAGCTGGGGGCGTTGCCATCCAGCGCAACGCAGAGCCTGAATGCGACCGTTACCGCGCAGTCGCGCCTGCAGACGCCCGAACAGTTCCGCGCGATCATCCTGCGCACGCTTCCCAGCGGCGCTGCCGTGCACCTGGGCGACGTGGCACGGGTGGAGATCGGTGCCGAGAATTACCAGACCAGCAGCTATCTCAATGGCTATCCGGCGGCGGGTTTCTCGGTCACGCTGGCCTCCGGGGCCAACGCGCTGGCCACCGCGGATGCGGTCCGCGAGGAGATCGAACGCCTGCGGCCAACGTTCCCGCCCGGGCTGCAGGTTGCCTATCCCCGCGACAGCACACCGTTCGTGCGGGTCTCGATCGAAGGTGTCATCCATACCCTCATCGAAGCCATCGTGCTGGTGGTCGTGGTGATGTTCCTGTTCCTGCAGAACCTGCGTGCCACGTTGATCCCCGCGATCACGGTGCCGGTGGTGCTGCTGGGCACGTTCGGGGTGCTGGCGGTCGCGGGATTCACGATCAACACGCTCACCCTGTTTGCGATGGTGCTGGCGATCGGCCTGCTGGTCGACGACGCGATCGTGGTGGTGGAGAACGTGGAGCGCATCATCCACGACGAGCACCTGCCGCCACGCGAGGCCACCGAAAAATCGATGGGCGAGATCACCGGCGCGCTGATCGGCATCACCGTGGTGCTGGGCGCGGTGTTCCTGCCGATGGCCCTGTTCGGTGGTTCCACCGGCATCATCTACCGCCAGTTTTCGATCACCATTGCTTCGGCGATGGCGCTGTCGGCGCTGGTTGCGCTGACGCTGACTCCGGCGCTGTGCGCGACCCTGCTCAAGCCGTCTTCGGCGCAGAAACCGCAGGGCCGCTTCTTCAGGGCGTTCAACCGGGGTGTCGAGCGCAGCCAGTTGGCCTATCAGGGAAAGCTCGGTGGCGTGGTCGCCCGGCCGCGGCGCTGGATGGCGTTCTACCTGCTGCTGGTGGTCGCCATGATTGCGCTGTACGCGCGCATGCCCACCGGCTTCCTGCCGGTGGAAGACCAGGGCCAGGTGACCTTCCAGTTCTCCACGCCGGAGGGCACGCCGATGGCGCGTACCGAAGCACTGGGCGAGCAGATCAGCCGCTACTTCATGGAGCACGAGAAGCAGAACCTGGACGTGGTGTTCGTGGTGGTCGGCCGCAACAATGCCGGCACCGGCCAGAATGCCGGACAGGGATTCCTCGCACTGAAACCCTGGGATGAGCGTACCGGCGACAACACCGCTGCGGCGATCATCACGCGTGCCAATGCCTACTTCCGCGGGTTGCCCGATGCCAGGGTCAATGTGCTGGCGCCGCCGGCGGTGCGCGGACTGGGCCAGTCCAGTGGCTTCGAACTGTGGCTGCAGGACACCAGCGCCGCCGGGCGCGTGGCCCTGCAGGCGGCGCAGGAGCAGGTGGTGCGTGCGGCCGGCGAAGATGATGGGCTCACCTCGGTGCGCCTGAACGGCCTGGGCGACAAGGCCGAGCTGCGGCTGGACATCGACCATGCGCAGGCCAGCGCGCTGGGGCTGTCCCAGGCCGACATCAATTCCACCCTGTCAGCGGCCTGGGGCGGCAGCTACATCAACGATTTCCTCGATCGAGGCCGGGTCAAGCGTGTGTACATGCAGGGCGACCAGCCCTACCGCAGCGTGCCCGACGACATCGGCCAGTGGTATGTGCGTGGTGGCAACGGCCAGATGGCGTCGTTCGCCAGTTTCGCCAGCAGCCACTGGGCGCGTGGGCCGCAGCTGCAGCAGCGCTTCAATGGTCTGCCGGCGATGCAGATCCAGGGCAGTGCCGCGGAAGGGCGCAGTTCGGGCGAGGCGATGCAGCGCATGCAGGCGCTGGTTGCGGACCAGCCGGGATTCGACCTGCAGTGGAGTGGCCTGTCCTACCAGGAGCGGCTGGCCAGCAACCAGACGCTGTGGCTGTACCTGGCCTCGATTGCCTTCATCTTCCTGTGCCTGGCTGCGCTCTATGAAAGCTGGACGGTACCGGTGGCCGTGGTACTGGTGATTCCACTGGGGGTCATCGGCACGGTGCTGGCGACCACCGCGGCGGGCTTCGTCAACGACATCTACTTCCAGGTCGGCCTGCTGACCACCATCGGCCTGTCGGCGAAGAATGCGATCCTGATCGTGGAGTTCGCCGAGGCCCGCTATCGCGCGGGCAGCTCAGCGGTGGAGGCCGCGCTGCAGGGCGCACGCCTGCGCCTGCGGCCGATCGTGATGACGTCGCTGGCCTTCGTGGCCGGCGTGATTCCGTTGGCGCTGGCGACCGGTGCGGGTGCAGTCAGTCGACGTGAAATCGGCATGAGCGTGATCGGCGGCATGCTGTCCGGCACGGTGCTGGCGGTGATGCTGGTGCCGCTCTTCTTCGTGCTGGTCCGCAGCCTTGGCCGATCCCGGCCGCAGGACTGAGGGGCCACCTGTCATCTGCCTGCCGCGGCATCCTCACCCGTTCTTTGCCGATGCAGGGCTAGCGTTGGTCGTCCCCGTCCCCCACGGAGACCCGCCATGTGGCTGCTCGACCATCTCTGGCCTGGCCGCAGACCCTCACCTCCCCCGGTCGCGGCCGAGCCGCAGGCCGCGCCCCGTCGCCCCTGGCTGAAACGCCCGGTGCGGGCCGGGCGCAGCGGCATGGCGCCCTGGCAGAAGGTCGCCGCACCGCCGCGGCGCACACGTCACTAGGCGGTGCGGTCGGCGGGGTGATTGACCCCGTCGTTGACCGGGATCATGCCCAGTGCGAACGGGTCGATGCCCTCCAGGCAGGCCACGTTGTAGCCGTACTGGTCCGGGTTGGATCGACGCCGGTGGTGGGTGTAGATGCCGCACACGCCGCAGAAGTAGTGCTCGGCCACATGCGTGTTGAACTGGTACAGCCGCAGGTGGTCCTGCCCGCGCACCACCTGCAGGCCGGCGCGGGTGACGCTGGCGGCGATGGCGCCACGGCGGCGGCACATCGAGCAGTCACAGCGGCGCGGGTCGACGATGCCATCAGGCAGGTCCAGCAGCAGTTCGACCGTACCGCAGTGGCAGGTGGCGCGGTGCCGGGCTTGGACCGGAACGCCGGCCACGGACGTGATACCCATCGTTTCTCCTGGGGGGGGGAAGGCGGCCGCAACGGCCGCTGTCGACCCTGCGCCGGCCTGCCTGAACGGGCCGTAGATGCCACGCTGATCCGGCTTGTGGCTAACTATGCGGCTACAAGACCGCGACAGGATGCCAGTGAACGCCGCAGGACGTTGGATGACAGGAAGTGCCATGGCGCTGGCGGCGCTGTGGGTGACCGGGCTGCTGGCATACCAGTTGCCCGGCCCGGACTGGTTGGCCGTCGGCGTGGCCGTGCTGTGGCTGCTGGTTGCCCTGTGGGCGTCGTGGCGGATCGCGCGTGGCCGTGGGTCACGCAGGTTGGGTCTGATGTTCGGCGCATCGCTGGCGCTGGCCGTGCTGTGGTGGCTGCTGCTGACCCCGCGCCAGGACCGCGTATGGGCCGACGACGTCGCGCAGCGCCTGCACGTGGTGTCCTTCGATGGCCACCACGTAGTGTTCGACAACGTGCGTGATTTCACCTGGCGCACCGAGACCGACTATGACGCGCACTGGGTGCGCCGCGGGTACGACCTGGACCAGCTGCGCTCGGCCGACCTCGTTCTGTCCTACTGGATGGGACCGGCCATCGCCCACACGCTGATCTCGTTCGGCTTCGAGGATGGCCGCCACGTGGTGTTCTCGCTGGAGATCCGCAAGGAACGCGGTGAATCGTTCTCGGCACTGGGCGGCTTCTTCCGCAAGTTCGAGATGACCCTGGTGGCGTCGGAGGAGACCGACATCATCCGCACCCGCACCAATGCGCGTGGTGAGGATGTCTACCTGTACCGGCTGCATGGTATGGACCGCACGCAGCTGAAGGAACTGTTCGCGGCCTACATCGAACAGGCCCGTGAACTGGATGCCAGGCCGGGCTTCTACAACACGCTGACCAGCAACTGCACCACGATCGTCTTCGACCTGGCCCGCCACATCGCACCGCGCCTGCCGCTGGATTACCGCCTGCTGCTGTCCGGTTACCTGGCCGAATACGCGCAGGAGGTCGGCGCGCTCACTCCAGGCGTGCCGTACGCCGAGCTGCACGACAAGGGCCGCATCACCCAGCGTGCGCTGGACCTGGGCGATGGCCCGCACTTCTCCACCGTGATCCGCCAGGGCGTGCCCGGCACCGAGCAGGACCCGCAGTAATGACCCGATTCTTCCCAAGCCGCTGGCAGCGTCTGCTGCCGGTGTTGTTCGCCGCCTTCCTGCTGCTGGGCAGCAGCGGTTGCGCGATGGTCACCGTCAAGCAGGTCAAGTCCAGCGATTCGCTGGTCAACAAGCGTGCCGATGTGCTCAACACCGGCAAGCTCAGCCCGGCCGCGCGCGAGACGCTCAGCGCGGCAGGCCTGGACGAGTCGCAGTGCGAAAAGGACTTCATGGTCTGCCGCAGCACGCTGCTGATGACCGACGATCTCAATGTCGAGCAGCGGTTGTCGGCGCTGTCCGAACTGTGGGTGAAAGCAGCGCTGGCGCTGACCCCGAAGAAGACCGCGGCCGGCGATCCGCCGATGAGCGATGCGGCGCTGGATGCATGGCTGGAAGCGGCGCGCTATGCCTATGCCTACCTGTTCTACAGCGGCCGGTCTCCGTCTGATCGAGCTTTCGAGGACCGGCAGACGCAGGTACGCGACTACTACAACTACGCGGCCGAGAAGGCGGCAGTGGTGCTGTTCGTGCGCGCGCGTGCTGCGGCACTTGCCGGCGAGGACTACACGAAGCCGGTCTCGGTCGGCAGCTGGTCGCTGGCTTCCAACTACCAGCAGTTGAACCTGAAGAGCATCCCGGCGCAGCTGGTGCCGGCCGGCACCGTCAGCTTCGTCGGCCTGCGCAGCACCTATCGCCGCGATGGCTTCGGTGCCGAGCTGGTGATGGTGATGGACCCGCCGAAGCTGGTCGCGCCGGTGATTGCAGCCGATGGCCCCAAGGCCGAGGCGCCGCAGGAGGATGAGGACGACGCACGCCGTGGCCGCCGCCATCGCCATGACGACTCGGTGCCTGAGTTCAGCGAGATGTCCTCGATCAACGTCACAGCGCTGCTGCGCTTCGAAGGCAGCAGCCTGGAAGACGTGATGCGCACGCGCCGGGTCGAGCTGGATGCCTATTCGCCGGAAGCCACCGAGCGCGTCACCCTGCATGGCGAACAGGTGCCGCTGGCCGGCAATTTCACGGCGGCCTACGGCCTGTGGCTGGCGCAGAGCGGTTTCGCCCGGCAATCACTGCGCACCCTGTTCGGCATGAGCGAGGGCATCGGCGAACCGCACATCTACCTGATGCAGCCGTGGGATCCGAACCGCCGCATCATCTTCATGCTGCATGGCCTGGCCAGCAGCCCGGAAGCCTGGGTGAACCTGGCCAACGAGATCATGGGCGACCCCGAACTGCGCCAGCAGTTCCAGGTCTGGCAGGTCTATTACCCGACCAATGCGCCGATCGCACTGAACCGCTACGAGATCGCCAATGCGTTCAACGATACGCTGAAGCATTTCGACACCAACGGCAGCACGCGTGCATCGAAGGACATGGTCTACATCGGCCACAGCATGGGCGGCGTGCTGGCGCGCCTGCTGGTGAGCGATTCGGGCGACGTGCTGTGGAATGACCTGCTGGCCAACTACGATCTGAAGGGTGAGCGCCTGAAGCGGGTGCAGAACAAGCTGGGGCCGTTGCTGCACTTCAAGGCGCAGCCGAACGTGGAGCGTGCGATCTTCATCGCCGCGCCACACCAGGGTACCGACATCGCCGGCAACAAGGTTGGCCGCCTGATCGGTCGCCTGGTGCGCCTGCCTCTGACCATACTCGGCAAGTTCGAGGATGTGTTCATGGCGCTCGCGCAGGCCGAACAGCAGGTCGATGGCACCGCCAAGCCGAAGATCCCCAACAGCATCGACAACCTCAAGGCCAGCGATCCGTTCGTGAAGGCGGCCGCGCAGTTGCCGATCGAAGCGGGCCTGAAGTACCACTCGATCATCGCCCAGCGCAAGCCGGAACTGCCGGTGGAAAAGTCCGATGACGGGCTGGTGCCGTACTGGAGTGCGCACCTGCCGGGCGCGCTGTCGGAGAAGGTGATCATCTCCGGCCACAGCGTGCAGGAGACCCCGCAGGCGGTGCTGGAAGTGCGGCGCATCCTGCATCGGGACATCGATGATGTGGGAGCCGACAGGACACCCTGACCGCTGCCTTCGCCGGGCGTGGCCCGGCGGAATCCGCCCGGTGGCGTTACACCCGTCGCGCGATCACCGTGGCCAACACCGCAAGGCCGAGGGTGATGGCCAGGCACAGCAGGTAGCCGGTGTGTGGTGCCGATTCCACGAACAGCGCGAACAAGGCGCCGGAGACCGCCAGCGCAGTGGTGACCGACAGGGCCTCGCTCAGCTGCAGTGCCGAGGTGTTGGCACCCTGCTCCTGCGGCGCCGACAGCGACAGCGTCAGCACCGACAGGCTTGCGTAGATCATGCCCATGCCGAAGCCGGTCACGGCCCAGCCGAGCAGCGACACCGGCAGTGGCACCACGTTGAACAGCACTGCGAGCGTGGCGGCGATGCCGACGGTCATCATCGTCGTGCCGGCGCGCAGCAGCTGCTGGCGTGACCAGCCACGCTGCTGGTGGCCCTGCAGCCACGAGCCGGCAAACCAGCCCAGCGCACCGAGACTGAGTACGGCACCGGCCCAGCTGGGCGAAAGGCCACGTTCGCGCTGCAGCAGCAGCGGCAGGTAGGCCTCGCAGGCGAAGAAAGCGGCCGCCGCGATGCCACGCAGCGCGATCACGCTGGGCAGGCCACGGCGCAGGATCAGTGTTCCGGGCGGAAGCAGTCGATGTACGCAGAACAGCAGCGCCAGCATCGCCACGCCGATACAGAGCAAGGCCGCTGCTCCCTGCTGCTGGCCGCCGAAGTACAGCAACAACGCTGCCAGCGAGGCACCGCTGGCCCAGCGCACCACCTTGCCGCCTCCATCATCGGCGCTGCCGGCAGGACTGGGCTGCATGCGTGCCAGCGCGGGGCGCAGCAGCAGGGCCGCCGGAACCGCCAGCAATGGCACCGCCAGGAACACCCAGCGCCAGCCCAGGTGCTGCACGATCAGGCCGCTCAACGCCGGGCCGACCATCGATGGCACCACCCAACCGGCCGAGAAGGCGGCGAATACCTTCGGCCGCAGGTGCTCCGGGTAGCTGCGGCCGACCATCACGTACAGCGAGACCGAGATCGCGCCCGCACCCAGGCCCTGCAGCAGGCGTCCTGCCACCAGCATGCCCATGCGCATGGCAAAGCCGGCCAGCAGCAGGCCCAGCACGAAGCAGGCCAACCCGTACCAGAGCGCCCGTGCCGGCCCATGGCGGTCCGCCCAGCGCCCGGCCAGGGTCATGCCGATCACGCTGGTGGCCAGGGTGCCGCCGAAGGCCAGTGCGTACAGGCGCAGGCCGTCCAGTGCCACGGCCACGGTCGGCATGGCGGCAGCTACCGCCAAGGCCTCAAAGGCGTGCAGCGCGACCAGCGCGACCATGCCGATGGTGGTGGCGCGGTAGCGCGCGGACAGGATCGAAGTGTCGGCCGGTGTACTGGCGTTGGCGGGGGAGAGCGTGGGGGTCATGCGGGTCAGCTGCGGGCCGCGCTTGTCAACAGGCGGCGAAGATAGCAGCATGACACCTCAACTGCAGTTGAGGTCAAGTAATGGTGTCCCAGGAACTGAGCGTTGGCGAAGTCTCCCAGCGCAGTGGCGTGGCGGTTTCGGCGCTGCACTTCTATGAGCGCAAGGGGCTTATCAGCAGCCTGCGCACTTCGGGCAACCAGCGCCGCTACAGCCGCGACGTTCTGCGCCGGCTGGCGGTGATCCGCGTAGCGCAGCGCGTGGGCATGCCATTGGAAGCGGTCGGCCGTGCCTTCGAGAGCCTGCCCGACGGCCGCGCACCGACCAAGGCGGATTGGGCCAGGTTGTCCGCGCGCTGGCGCACCGAGCTGGAGGAGCGCATCCACATGCTGCAGCTGCTGCGCGATGAGCTGACGGGTTGCATCGGCTGCGGCTGCCTGTCGCTGCAGCGCTGCCGCCTGGCCAATCCCGAAGACGTCCTCGGTGAACGCGGCGACGGCCCGATGCGCTGGGAATGACCGGCAATAAAGCGCCCGGCTCCCGGTAGCGCCGGGCCATGCCCGGCGGATCACCAGACCGTGATCGTCTCGCCGCTCTGGATGCCTTCCACTGCGCGCTGGTAGCCCATTGCCGCGCGCTGCGCGCTCACGGCTTCGAAGCCCGGGAAGTAGGGGCCGTAGGCCGCCATCGATTCGATCAGCACATTCGGGCTGACCACATTGATGCGCAGGCCACGGGGCAGCAGCTCCAGCGCCGCCGCACGCACGAAGCCTTCCAGTGCGGTGTTCACGGCGGTGGCGTTGACGCCGTCGCGGATTGGCTGCGCGCTGATGATGCCGCTGGTCAGGGTGATCGAACCGCCTGCATTGAGGTGATGCTGCGCGGCCAGTGCCAACCGCACCTGCCCCAGCAGCTTGTCCTGCAGGCCGAGGTTGAACTGAGCCGGCGTCATCGCCTGCAGCGGGCCGAAGTGCACCGAGCCGGTGGTGGAAATGACCGCATCGACCGGGCCGGTGCGTGCGAACAGCTCGGCAACGCTGGCGTCGTCGGTCAGGTCCACGCGCAGCTCACCGCTGCGGCGGCCGGCGGCCAGGATCTGGTGCTGCTGTCCCAGCTGGCGGGCAACTGCCTGGCCAAGGGTGCCGCTGGCACCGACGAGGAGAATCTTCATGGTCGTTCCTTGCGAGGAGATGGTCGCAGTCTGCGCTCTCACAAAGGGGTTAGGTAAGGGGCGTATGCTTCGCTGATTCCTAACTCTGGATTAGTAATGGATACATTGCGCTGCATGCAGGCCTTTGTTGCCGTGGCCGAGCGCGGGAGCTTTGCAGGGGCTGCCGAACAGCTGCAGGTGTCGGCGGTGATGGTCGGCAAGTACATCCAGCAGCTGGAGGCGCATCTGGGCACGGCCTTGCTGCAGCGGAACACCCGCCGCCAACGCCTGACCGAAGCCGGTGGGGCCTATCTGGCCGGTTGCCGGCAGGTGCTGGAGCAGGTGCAGCAGGCCGAGGCGGATGTGGCCGGCCTGCAGGTGCAGCCGCGCGGCCTGCTGCGGGTCAGCGCACCGACCACCTGGGGCAGCTGCGTGCTGGCTCCGCAGCTGGCCACGCTGTTGCGCGCACAGCCGCAGTTGAACATCGAGCTGGACCTGAGCAACCGCCGCGTGGACCTGATCGAAGAGGGATTCGACGTGGCGATCCGGGTCGGGCCGCTGCCGTCGCAGGAAGTGGTGGCGCGGCCGCTGCCGCCGTACGCGATGAGCCTGTGCGCGGCGCCCGCGTACCTGCGCCGGCGCGGCACGCCGCGCACACCCGCCGATCTGGAAGGGCACGACTGCCTGAGCCACCTGGCCTGGCGTGGTGGCCACGGCTGGCAGCTGGCCAATGGCGAACAGGTGGATTGGGAGGCGCGCCTGACCTGCAATGATGGTTTCGCGCTGCGAGAAGCTGCCGTGGCCGGAGCGGGCCTGGTGTTGCAACCGACCGCGTTGCTGGCGGGCGAAATTGCCGCCGGGCGCCTGAAGCCGCTGCTGCGCGACTACCTGCCCGAACCACGGCCGATGCACCTGATCTACCTGCCTGATCGCAGGCCGCGCCCGCGGTTGCAGTGCTTCGTTGATTTCGTCATGGCCAACTTGGGGCGGTAGATGGGGTCAGATCCCTTTGCCTCGGCAAAGGGATCTGACCCCAGGGGATCAATCATTCGCCGCAGACAATTCCTGTCCACGCACCTGCGCGGCGCGCAGCGCCGTGTCCACCAACGCCTCGAAACCCCCAGCCTGGAAGCTCTCGATCGCGGCCTGGGTGGTTCCGTTCGGCGAGGTCACGCGGCGGCGCAGCTCGGCCGGGCTTTCACCGGCCTCATCCAGCATGCGCGAGGCACCCAGCAGGGTCTGCACCACCAGCGTGCGCGCGGCGTCGGCTGGCAGGCCCTGGGCGATGCCCGCCGCTTCCATCGCTTCGGCCAGCAGGAATACATAGGCCGGGCCACTGCCGGATACGGCAGTGACCGAATCCATCAGTGCTTCGCTGTCGATCCACACGGTGCGGCCTGCGCTGGCCAGCACCTTCTCGGCCTGCGCGTGCTGCTGCGCATCCACCGAAAGCGTGGCGTACAGGCCGGTCACGCCGGCACCGAGCAGGGCCGGCGTGTTCGGCATTGCACGCACCACCGGCAGGTTGCCACCCAGCCAGCGCTCCAGCTGCGTGCTGGTGATACCCGCGGAAATCGATACCACCAGCGGTCGGTTCGCCTGTGCCAGCGCCTGCAGCGACTGGCAGACCTCGCGCAGCACCTGCGGCTTCACCGCCAGCAGCCAGGTGCTGCCCTGTGCGGCAGCATCAACCGCGTTGTCGTGCACCTGTACGCCGAAGTCGGCAGCCAGCGACTCGCGCAGCGCTGCAACCGGTTCGGCGACGTGGATGTGCGCGGCGGGTGTGCCCTGGCGGATCAGGCCGGCGATCAGGCTGCGCGCCATGTTGCCGCCCCCGATGAAGGTGATGGAATCAGCTGCCATGGAAATCTCCTCGAAAAGTCAGGCTGGGCGCGGGCGTGCGCCGAACAGTGCGGTACCGATGCGCACCAGGGTGGCGCCTTCGGCGATGGCTTCAGCGTAGTCGCCGCTCATGCCCATCGACAGCGTGTCGACCTGCGGGTACTGCTCGGTCAGCGCCTGGAAAAGTGTGCGCATGCGCACGAACGCATCCCGACGGCGCTCGGCCTCGGGCCACGGCGCGGGAATCGCCATCAGGCCGCGCAGGCGAAGGCTGGGCTCGGTGGCAATCGCCGTGGCCAGTTCCTCCACCTGCTCCGGCGCGCAGCCGTGCTTGCTGGATTCGTCGTCGATGTTGACCTGGATCAGTACGTTCAGCGGGCCACGCGCGGCCGGACGATGGCGCGCCAGTGCGGCTACCAGCTTGGGCCGGTCCACGCTCTGCACCCAGTCGAAGTGGATGGCCACGGCATCGGCCTTGTTCGACTGCAGGTGGCCGATCAGGTGCCATTCCAGCGCCAGGTGCTGCAGCGCCTGCATCTTGGCCAGCGCTTCCTGCACGTAGTTCTCGCCGAAGGCGTGCTGGCCCTGTGCGGCCAGCGCGGCCACGGCCTCAGCCGGCTGGGTCTTGGACACCGCCAGCAGGCGCGGGTCGGGCCTGCCAGCGGCCTCGGCGGCGGCATGCAGGTTGCTCAGGATCTGGGGCAGGGGAGTGGCCACGTAACGCGTTCCGTTGAATCGGGAGGCTATACTGCCTCCCGGGGAAAGATCCTTCCAGTCGAAGCCGTTATTGGGGAGTAGCCGCTCATGGATATCGCCGAACTGTTGGCGTTTTCCGTAAAGAACAAAGCGTCCGACCTGCACCTGTCCGCAGGCCTGCCGCCGATGATCCGCGTGGACGGCGATGTTCGCCGGATCAACATTCCAGCCCTGGACCACAAGCAGGTCCACGCGCTGGTGTACGACATCATGTCCGACAAGCAGCGCCGCGATTACGAAGAATTCCTCGAAGTGGATTTCTCGTTCGAGATCCCGTCGCTGGCGCGCTTCCGAGTGAATGCGTTCAACCAGAACCGCGGTGCGGGTGCGGTGTTCCGTACCATTCCGTCCGAGGTGCTCACCCTCGAGGACCTGGCCTGCCCACCGCTGTTCCGCGAGGTGATCCAGCAGCCGCAGGGCCTGATCCTGGTGACCGGGCCGACCGGCTCGGGCAAGTCGACCACGCTGGCGGCGATGATCGACTACATCAACAAGAACGAATACGGCCACATCCTCACCGTCGAGGATCCGATCGAATTCGTGCATACCTCGCAGAAGTGCCTGATCAACCAGCGCGAAGTGCACCGAGACACGCACGGCTTCAATGAAGCGCTCCGTTCTGCGCTGCGTGAGGACCCGGACATCATCCTGGTCGGCGAACTTCGTGACCTGGAAACCATCCGCCTGGCACTGACCGCCGCGGAAACCGGCCACCTGGTGTTCGGCACCCTGCACACCAGTTCGGCAGCGAAGACCATCGACCGCATCATCGACGTGTTCCCCGCCGGCGAAAAGCCGATGGTGCGCTCGATGCTGTCCGAGTCGCTGCGTGCGGTGATCTCGCAGGCGCTGCTGAAGAAGGTTGGCGGCGGTCGTACCGCAGCGTGGGAAATCATGGTCGGCACTCCGGCCATCCGCAACCTGATCCGCGAGGACAAGGTGGCGCAGATGTATTCGGCCATCCAGACCGGCCAGCAGTACGGCATGATGACCCTGGACCAGCACCTGCAGGACCTGGTCAAGCGCAGCCTGATCACCCGCAACCAGGCCCGCGAGTACGCCAAGGACAAGCGCCTGTTCGAGTAAGGCGGGGCAGCAACGGACGGCGCGCGCAATGGCGCGGCCGCTCCGCGTTGTTTCCTCCACCGACCGTTACCTGGTAAACCGCTTTCCGGGAGCCCGCCGTGAACACAACCGCGACCACCATCGATTTCACTTCGTTCCTCAAGCTGATGGCGCACCAGCGCGCCTCTGACCTGTTCATCACTGCGGGCATGCCGCCGGCGATGAAGGTCAACGGCAAGATCTCGCCGATCACGCAGACCCCGCTGACGCCCCAGCAGAGCCGCGACCTGGTCCTCAACGTGATGACCCCGGCACAGCGCGAGGAATTCGAGAAGACCCACGAATGCAACTTCGCCATCGGCCTGTCCGGTGTTGGCCGCTTCCGTGTCAGCTGCTTCTACCAGCGCAACCAGGTCGGCATGGTGCTGCGTCGCATCGAGACGCGCATTCCGACCGTGGAGGAACTGAGCCTGCCGCCGATCATCAAGACGCTGGCGATGACCAAGCGCGGCATCATCCTGTTCGTCGGTGCCACCGGTACCGGTAAATCGACTTCGCTTGCGGCGATGATCGGCTACCGCAACCAGAACTCGACCGGCCACATCATCACCATCGAAGACCCGATCGAGTTCGTGCACAAGCACGAAGGCTGCATCATCACCCAGCGTGAGGTCGGCATCGATACCGACAGCTGGGAAGCCGCGCTGAAGAACACCCTGCGCCAGGCGCCGGACGTGATCATGATCGGTGAGGTGCGTACCCGCGAAGGCATGGACCACGCCATCGCGTTCGCCGAGACCGGTCACCTGGTGCTGTGCACCCTGCATGCCAACAACGCCAACCAGGCGATGGACCGCATCGTCAACTTCTTCCCGGAAGACCGCCGCAACCAGCTGCTGATGGACCTGTCGCTGAACCTCAAGGGCGTGGTCGCGCAGCAGCTGGTGCCGTCGCCCGATGGCCGTTCGCGCAAGGTCGCCATGGAGATCCTGCTCGGCACGCCGCTGGTGCAGGATTACATCCGCGACGGCGAGATCCACAAGCTGAAGGAAGTGATGAAGGACTCGGTCCAGCTGGGCATGAAGACCTTCGACCAGAGCCTGTTCGAGCTGTACCAGGCCGGTGAGATCAGCTACGAGGACGCGCTGCGCTATGCTGACTCGCAGAACGAAGTGCGCCTGCGCATCAAGCTCAGCCAGGGCGGCGACGCACGCACGTTGTCACAGGGCCTGGATGGCGTTGAGATCTCCGAGGTCCGGTGACCTGCAGATCTGTAGAGTCGACTGCCAGTCGACTCTCGCGCGCAGCGCGGGATTTCCCTGGCCGTTGGAAAGCAGTCGACTGACAGTCGGCGCTACCGCGCGCGGGCGATTGATGAATTCCAGTCATGACCAACTGCAACGCTGCCCATTCAATCGGCAGCCCCTGCAGGCGTATCGTCAGCGTTCCCCCTCTGGAGCACCACGATGCAGACACGTGAACTCGGCCGCAGCGGTCTGAAGGTTTCCGCCTTGGGCCTGGGTTGCATGGGCCTGACCCATGCCTATGGCCAGCCGGTCGAGCGCAGCCAGGGCATCGCCCTGCTGCACGCTGCCGTTGAACGCGGCGTGACCTTCTTCGACACCGCCGAAGTGTACGGCCCGTACACCAATGAAGACCTGCTCGGCGAGGCCCTGGCGCCTTACCGCGACAAGCTGGTGATCGCCACCAAGTTCGGCTTCAAGGATGCGCGCACCGATACCGGCCTGGACAGCCGCCCCGAGAACATCCGCGCCGTGGCCGAAGCCAGTCTCAAACGCCTGCGCACCGACCATATCGACCTGTTCTACCAGCACCGTGTCGACCCGAACGTGCCGATCGAGGACGTGGCCGGCACCGTGCGCGACCTGATCGCCGAGGGCAAGGTCGGCCACTTCGGCCTGTCCGAGGCCAGCACCGCCACCGTGCGCCGTGCGCACGCGGTGCAGCCGGTCGCGGCCGTGCAGAGCGAGTATTCGCTGTGGTGGCGTGAACCGGAGCGCGAACTGTTGCCGACCCTGCAGGAACTGGGCATCGGCTTCGTGCCGTTCAGTCCGTTGGGCCGTGGCTTCCTGACCGGTGCGATCAATGCCGATACCACCTTCGACGCCAACGACTTCCGCAACAGCGTGCCGCGGTTCGAGGTGGAAGCACGCCGCGCCAACCAGGTGCTGGTGGATCGCATCAGTACGATTGCTGCAGCACGCGGCGCGACCCCGGCGCAGGTGGCGCTGGCCTGGCTGCTGGCGCAGGCGCCGTGGATCGTGCCGATTCCGGGCACCACCAAGATCCACCGCCTGGAAGAGAACCTGGGCGCGGCTGACCTGCAGCTGGCGCCGGAGGAACTGCAGCGCATCGCGCAGGCGCTGGATGAAGTGTCGATCGTCGGCGAGCGCTACAACGCACAGCGTGCGGCGCAGGCGAAGGGCTGATCACCGCGCCATCCTGCCTCGGGTGGGTGCAGAGTGTGGTGGGTGCGGACCGTTGGTCCGCACTCCCCAGCTCAGTCCTTCATCGGCCCACGCAGCGCGTCCAGCACCGTGCGCATCGCCACCGTTACATGCCGGCGCGACGGGTAGTACGCGTAATAGCCATCAAAGTGCGGGCACCAGTCGTCCAGCACCGACTGCAGCCGCCCATCCTCCAGCATCGGCTGCACCTGGTCTTCAGGCAGCCACGCCAGCCCGCTGCCCGCCAGCGCGGCGGCCCGGGTCATGCCCATGCTGTTGAAGATCCACTGACCGCTCACCCGCACGCTCAGTTCGTTGCCGTCCTGGCCGAAATCCCACGGCATCAGCCCGCCATGGGTGGGCAGGCGCAGGGTCACGCAGTTGTGCGCGGCCAGGTCGTCCGGGTGCCGAGGCACCACGTGCTGGCGGAAGTAAGTGGGGGCGCCGACCACGCGCATGCGCAGCGGCGGGCTGACCGGCACGGCGACCATGTCGCGGGCCAGCCGCTCCCCCAGGCGGATGCCGATGTCGTAGCGCTCGGCGACGATGTCGGCCAGCCCGTAGTCGGCGGTCAGCTCCACCTTGAGGTCCGGATACTGCTGCAGCAGTGGTGCCAGCCGCGGCCAGGCAATGTACTCCGCGGCATGGCCGGTGGCGTTGATGCGGATGGTTCCAGCCGGGCGCTCGCGGTACTCGGCCAGCGCGGCCAGCCCATCCTCGATCCCGGCCAGGCGAGGGGCGAGCGTTTCCAGAAGGTGGGCGCCGGCTTCGGTGGTGGACACGCTGCGGGTGGTGCGGGTCAGCAGGCGCACACCAAGGCGCTGTTCCAGGCCGCGCATGGCGTGGCTGAGCGCAGACTGGGAGACGCCCAGCTGCGCGGCGGCCTTGGTGAAGCTGCCCTCGCGGGCGACGTGGACGAAGGCCTGCAGGTCGTTGAGGTTTTCACGGGGCATGCGGGAATGATACGGCCGGGCTGCGCCCGGCACCTGCCGAATCAACGGCAACGGCAACGTCAAAAGCTGGCTTCCTGTGGGAGGCGGGGTGGCTCAGGTTGCGGGGGACGGCGCAAGTACCCCTCCGGGGCCCGGCCCAGCCGCCGGCGGCTGTGCGTTCGGGCGCTTGCGAAGCAGTGCTTCGCAAGCAAAGTGCCCTCACCCATGTAGCCTCGGTCGCGCCTTGCTCGTGTGCGCTGTCCTGCGCACACGGCAAGACCGGGGTTGGGCGTCCTGCCCAACCCGCCCGAGGCATGCCCTCGGGCCCATGGCGCTCACGCCCCCGCAACCTGAGCCACCCCGCCTTCGACAGTTTCCCGCGAGCTGTTGGAACGGCTCCGATCCCATTCTGTGTAGACGTGTGGGGATGTCGATCTCAGGGACTGTGGTTCGTCGAATGAATGACTTCAACGGGAGCTGCACATGAGCACTGACACCAAGCCGAAAGGCCCGGCCTCGTACTTTCCCTCCATCGAGAAGACCTACGGGCAGCCGGTGGCGCACTGGTTCGGGTTGCTGGCCGGGAAGAAGGGCCTGAAACACATGGAACTGGTCAGCTTCCTGAAAAGTGAGCATGGCCTGGGCCATGGCCACGCCAACGCGCTGGTGGCGCATCACCTGGCCGGAAAAGGCTGATCGGCGGCCGGCAGAGAACGGGGTGGGGCGCATTCAGCTGAACGATTTCATCTGCAACTGTCATGCAGATCGTGTCTAATACCGCTCCCCACCTGCTGTTCCCCACCCGTATGTCCCTTCCCTCCCATGGCCCCGCGCCGTGCGACGACGCTGACGGCCACCTGGTCACCGCTGGTCCGCTGACCCCGCCGCCCGACAGCGCCGGCACCACCGCCGACGGAAAAGCGCTGCGCCACTCGATCGCCGAGGACGTGCAGGGCATGGTGCTGGCCACCATGGTGGCCTCGCTGGGGCTGGCCATCTTCGCCAAGAGCGGGCTGATGATCGGCGGCATGGCCGGCATGGCCTTTCTGCTGCACTACGCGCTGGACTGGAACTTCGGCGTGGTGTTCGTGCTGGTCAACCTGCCGTTCTACTGGGTGGCGGTGCGGCGCATGGGCTGGGAATTCACCCTGAAGACCTTCGCCGCGGTCACCGCCTGTGGCGTGCTGACCGACCTGCTGCCGCGCTGGATCGACTTCTCGCACATCCACCCGCTGTACTCGGCGATCGTCGGTGGCGCGTTGTCGGGCCTGGGCATCCTGTTCTTCATCCGCCACCGTGCCAGCCTGGGTGGCATCGGCATCCTGGCGGTGTACCTGCAGCGCACCCGCGGCTGGAGCGCGGGCAAGGTGCAGATGTCCTACGACGCCTGCCTGATGGTGGCCGCGTTCTTCGTGCTGTCGCCGTCGAAGGTGCTGTACTCGGCCATCGGCGCGGTGGTGCTCAGCCTGGTGCTGATGTTCAACCACCGCCCTGGCCGCTACATGGGCGTGTGACCGTTCAACGGGGTTGCCGGCCAGCGGCCGGCACTACCGGAACCCACGCGTGGTAACGCCGGTCCATGCCCGGCGGATATCCATCAGCGGGTGGCGGCCTGCAACCACGGCGGCGACAGCGTTAGCAGCCGCGCATGCACCGGGCAGTCCTCGGCATGCGCACCGGGCAGGTAGCCCAAGCTCATCAGGAACTCGCCGGTGATCTCGCCGCCGGTGAAGCGGAAGGTCTTCTTGAACAGCTTCACCCAGTCGGCCTTGCTGCGCGGGTGGTGCGCATCCAGCCACGACGCGAAGCTGCCGTGGCTGGCCCGCAGCTGCTGGATCACCTGCGCGTTGTGGATCGCCGCCAGCACCTTCAGCCGGTTGCGGATGATGCCGGCGTCCGACAGCAGGCGTTCGATGTCCTGCTCGGCATAGGCTGCCACACGGTCCACATCGAAACCGTCATAGGCCGTGCGAAAGCCCTCGCGCTTCTTCAGGATCGTTTCCCAGCTCAGGCCGGCCTGGTTGATCTCCAGCACCAGTCGTTCGAACAGCTCGCGCTCGTCACGCTGCGGGAAGCCGTACTCGTTGGCGTGGTAGTAGTCGTGCACCGGATGGCCCGGGGCGATGAGGCAGTAACCGGACACGTCGAACTCCTGCGCGGTGGGACGTCATTATGCGCGCCGTGACCGTCGAGTGGAGGCGCCCGGCGCGCCCAGCCGCTAGAATGGGGCCATGCCAGTAACGCCGACCTCCCTTGCCGATCACCTGCTCGTCGCGCTGCCGTCGCTGCTCGACGCGACCTTCGCCCGCAGCGTCGCGCTGATCTGCCAGCACGACGAGAACGGGGCGATGGGCGTGCTGGTCAACCAGCCTTCCGAGTACACGCTCGGTGAAGTGCTTGCACAGATGGACATCACCACCGGCGATGGCGACCTGCAGGCGCGCATGGTGCTCAACGGCGGCCCGGTGCATCCCGAGCGCGGCTTCGTCATCCATGACGACGCGCGGGCGTGGGATTCCAGCCTGACCGTGGGCAATGGCCTGTACCTGACCACCTCGCGCGATATCCTCGAGGCGATGGCGCGAGGCGAAGGCCCGGCCAACGCCGTGGTCACCCTCGGCTGTGCCGGTTGGGGCGCAGGGCAGCTGGAAAGCGAGCTGTCCGAGAACAGCTGGCTGACCGTGCCGGCCGACGCCGAGCTGGTGTTCCAGCTGCCACTGGAGCAGCGCTGGCAGGGTGCGGCCTCGCGTATCGGCGTGGACCTGTTCCGGCTGACGGATTACAGCGGCCATGTCTGAGCCGGCCGCGCCCGCACCGGTATCTTCTGCCCCGGCGATCCGCCGTGACGGCACCGTTCTGGGTTTCGATGTCGGCTCGCGACGGATCGGCGTGGCCATCGGCAGTGCCTTCGCGGCGCATGCGCGCGCGGTGGCGGTGGTCGATGTGCATGGCAACGGCCCGGACTGGACCGCGATCGAGCGCCTGCTCAAGGAATGGAAGCCCGATGGCCTGGTGGTCGGCGACCCGCTGACCCTGGACGGCCAGGACCAGCCCAACCGCAAGCGCGCGCAGGGCTTTGCCCGCCAGCTGCGGGAACGCTTCAAGCTGCCCGTGGTGATGATCGACGAGCGCTCCAGCTCGGTCGAAGCCGCCCGCCGCTTCGCCGTCGAGCGCGCCGAAGGGCGCAAGCGCCGCCGCGATGCGGCCGCCCTCGATGCCGTGGCCGCGGCGGTGATCATCGACCGCTGGCTGTCGTCGCCGGACGACGCCACCCCCATTCCCTGACTACCGACACCCGCCATGACTGCCCAGCAAATCGATGCCTCCGGACGCCTGCGCCACCTGCTGACCCTGGAGGCCCTGCCGCGCGAAACCCTGTTGCAGCTGCTGGACCGGGCAGGGCAGATCCGCGATGCTGCGGTCGGTCGCGTCGGCAACAAGCGCCACGTATTGGGCGGTTCGGCGGTGTGCACGCTGTTCTTCGAACCGTCCACGCGCACCCGCAGTTCGTTCCAGCTGGCCGCGCAGCGCCTGGGCGCCGACGTGCTGAACTTCGATGCCTCGACCTCGTCCACGCGCAAGGGCGAAACCGCCTGCGACACGCTGCGCAACCTGGAAGCGATGGGCGTGCGTGGCTTCGTCGTGCGCCATCCCGATGACGGCGCCGTGGCCGCCCTGGCCGAAGCGGCGGGCGAGGGCACTGCGCTGATCAACGCCGGTGACGGCCGCAGTTCGCACCCGACCCAGGGCCTGTTGGACATGCTGACCCTGCGCCAGGCCAAGGGCCCGGATTTCTCGAAGCTGAAGGTGGTGATTGTCGGCGACGTGAAGCACTCGCGCGTGGCCCGCACGGATCTGCACGCGCTGCGCACGCTTGGCGTGGGCGAGATCCGCGTGTGCGGCCCGCAGTCGCTGCTGCCGGACGACGAGACGCTGAAGGGCTGTGTGGTCGGCGATGATTTCGATGCGATGCTGGAAGGCGTCGACGCGCTGATGATGCTGCGCCTGCAGCGCGAGCGCATGGAAGAAGGCCTGGTGCCGTCGCTGGAGCAGTACCACGCACAGTACGGCCTGACCAATGAGCGCCTGGCACGCGCCGGCAAGGATGCCGCGGTGCTGCACCCGGGCCCGATCAACCGCGGCGTGGAAGTGACCGACGAGGTGGCCGACGGCCCGCAGTCGTGGGTACTGCGCCAGGTCGCCAACGGCGTCGCCGTGCGCATGGCCGTGCTGGAAACCCTGCTGGGCTGATGCCCGCTCTGGTAGGTGTCAACCTTGGTTGACACACTTACCGCGCGGCTTGACCGCGCACCGCTCTGGTAGATGCCAACCTTGGTTGGCACTATCTATCCGCGCCCAAGTTGTCGAGCGGATCACACGAAGCCCCGAGCTCCCATTCGCACCATGCGTGGGGATATTGCCCCAGCCGCGTCGTCAGCCCGGCCCTGATCGGATTTCCCATCAGATACATCGCATGCCGGTGCAACGATTCGTCAGAGCGGATTGCATGATCGTGATAGCACGCCTGCCAGACGCGCCCGATCCGCCCCAGCAAGCGATTTGCCTGCTGGGCTGTGCGCGACTTGAAGCGCTTCATGACGGTTTCCAGCGTCCCCGCGCGCAGTTCGACCAGCCAGTGGATGTGGTCGGGCATGACCACGTAGGTGATCGAGCGGGTGAAGCCTTCCTGATCCAGTCGCTGGAATTCGCGCATTGCCAAGGCGGCCGCTGCGGCGTTGGTGAAGAGCGGTGCGCGGTCATGGACGACGGTGGTGAGGATATAGCTGAGGCCGATGCTGGAGCGACGACCGAGCAGGAGACGTGTGTTCTGCATGGAGCAAGCATGGACAGGCCTGCTTCCAATGAACATCGGGGACTGGCTTGGTTTCAGGTAGGCCAGTGCCAACCAAGGTTGGCAACTACCAGAGCAGTCAATGCCAACCAAGGTTGGCAGCTACCAGGGGCTGTGGCTCAGCGCTTCTGCGCGAACAGCCACGCCCACATTGCCGGGTCCGCATAGGTGGCATCCCAGGCGTTGTGGTTGCCTTCCGGGTACTCGGTATAGCGCATGTCGCGTGCATTGGTGGCCAGGAAGGCGCTGTGAAGCCGGCGGTCGTCGTCCGGTGGGACCACGTCATCCAGTGCGCCGTGGAAGATCCAGATCGGGGTGTGCCGCAGGCGCTGGGCGATGGTCGCGTACGGGTCGGGCTCCTGCGCGACCTGCTCGACGAACAGGGTCGGGCGCACCGCACGCGGGGCCAGTACCGCGCCGCACACCGGCACGATCGCCGCGAAGCGGCGTGGGTCGTCCAGCGCGATGTCCCAGCTGCCATAGCCTCCCATCGACATGCCGGTCAGGTACTGGCGCGCTGGGTCGGCACCGAACTCGGCGATGGCGGCGTCCAGCGCAGCCAGCGCCACGCGGTTGTTGCGTCCGCTCCATTCCTCGCGCCCCGGCACCTGCGGAAATACGGCCAGCGCCGGGAAATCGGCCGCATGCGCGCGCAGGTACGGTCCCAATCCAGCGTGGGTCTGCTTGACGCCATCGCCGCCGCGCTCGCCGGAGCCATGCAGGAACAGCACGACCGGCAGCGAGCCCGGCGTGCGCGCCGATGCCGCCGGAATGAACACCTGGTAGTAAGCCGTTTCGCCATCCACCTTCACTGCGCGGGCCTCGAAGCGACCGCGCGCGCTGTCCGGCAGCGAGGCACAGCCCGTCATCATCAGAAAGGCCAGCAGCGGCAGCCAGCGCGACATCGAACGGACCATGGGCGTTCCCGAGGCGGTAGGGTCACCCGCATCGTAGTCCGGCGTGGGTCAACGCAGCATCATGCGCCGCGTCACTCCGGCCGCGGGAAGCTGGCGATGATGTCCAGCTGCTCCTGTGCTTCTGCATTGCCTTCGGCAGCGGCGGCCTGTACCTGTGCCATGTCCGGATGCAGCACCACCAGCAGCGGGTTCTCGCAGACCGGGCAGTCGTACTCGGTGGCGTCCTCGTCCAGCTCCATCACCATGGCCCGCGAGCAGCCCTTCCATTCACAGGCCGGGCAGGTGTGCTGCTGGTCGCGCCAGCCGGGCAGGAAGTAGTTTTCGATTGTCGTTGCCATGGGGGATCCAGTTGGGATCGGGCCAGAGCCCCGCGCAGCGGGGATCCGACCCATGGGACGGTCAGTGCAGCAGCACCAGGGTGGCCAGGCCGAGGAAGGTGAAGAAGCCCATCGAGTCGGTCACCGCGGTCAGGAAGATGCCGCTGGCCAGCGCCGGGTCGAAGCCGAAGCGTTTCAGCGTCAACGGCACCAGCACGCCCGCCAATGCAGCGAACAGGAGGTTGCAGGTCAGCGCGATGGCGATCACCGCCGACAACCCGGGCGAGTGGAACCAGGCCAGCACGATCAGGCCCAGCACCGAACCCAGCATCACGCCGTTCAGCAGCGCGACGCGCACTTCCTTCCACAGCAGGGTGCGGGCGTTGGAGGCGCCCACCTGGCCCAGCGCCAGGCCGCGCACCATCAGGGCCAGCACCTGGGTACCGGCGTTGCCACCGAGGCCGGCGACGATCGGCATCAGCACCGCCAGCGCCACCAGTTTGTCGATCGTGCCTTCGAAATGGCCGACCACGCTGGAGGCCAGGAAGGCCGTGCACAGGTTCACCGACAGCCACATCAGGCGGCGGCGCATCGCGCGCCAGACCGGGCTGAACAGATCCTCGTCCTCGTCCAGGCCGGCGGCGCCCAGCGCCTGGTGCTCGGCCTGGCCGCGGATGATGTCGACCACGTCATCGATGGTGATGCGGCCGACCAGGATGTTGTTGTCATCCACCACCGGCGCGGAGATCCAGTCGTGGTCGGAGAACTGGCGGGCGACTTCCTGGTCGCTCTCGCCGACGTCGATGGCTGGCTGCTCGTCGTCGATCAGGCGGTTGATCGGGGTGGTGTCCTCGTGGGTCACCAGTGCCGCCAGCGACACCCGGCCGAGGTACTGGTGGCGGCGGCTGACCACGAACAGGTGGTCGGTGTGGTCGGGCAGTTCACCGCGCAGGCGCAGGTAGCGCAGCACGACGTCGACATTGACGTCGGCGCGCACGGTCACCACGTCCGGGTTCATCAGGCGGCCGGCACTGTCCTCTGGATAGGACAGCACCTGTTCCAGGCGCTCACGGTTCTCGCGGTCCATCGACTTGAGGACTTCGTCGATGACCGTATCCGGCAGGTCCTCGACCAGGTCGGCCAGGTCGTCGATGTCCAGGTCTTCGACCGCGGCGATGATCTCGTCCGGGTCCATGTCCGCGAGCAGGCTTTCGCGCACGTCGTCGCCGACGTGGACCAGCACCTCGCCGTCATCTTCCGGATCGACCAGGCCCCACACCACCTCGCGCTTGCCCGGTGGCAGTGACTCGAGCAGGTTGCCGATCTCGGCCGGGGCCAGGGTGTTGACCAGGCGACGCACCGGGCCCAGCCGGCCGCTGTCCAGTGCATCGGACAACATCCGCAGTTGGCGCGCAGTCTTGTCGTGGCGTACAGCTTCAGCCATCGCAGCTCCCGCGGGTATAAGAAAAGCCGCGATCCCGGCAAGGATGCGGCAACAGGGGTGTTCAGCGCGTCATTATCGCAAGGGGATGTTTCAACGCATACCCCGCTGGCCTGCGGCCACCGGGGTCCACGCATTCAACCTTATCCCCGCGCCTGTCGGCGCGCCCCTTGAACAACAAGGGGCTGTTTCTGCGGATCGAATCTGCGTCGGGCCAGCGGCCAGCGGGGTCCACAAATTCCGCCGGGCCATGCCCGGCGAGCGCGTGGCGCGGAAATCAGGACGCGTCCGCCACCAGCGCCAGCCAGCGCTCGATGGCGCGGCGGTCGCGCGCGGCCAGCAGCTTGGGCGCGCGTGCACGCAACGTCGCCAGATCGGCCTCGCGGATCGCGCGGCGGACCTCGAGCAGGGTGCCGGGATGCAGACTGAATTCGGTCAGGCCCAGTGCCAGCAGCAGTGGCGTCATCCGCGCATCGCCGGCCATCTCGCCGCAGACCGCCACCGGGATGCGGTGGCGCGCGCCGGTCTCGATCACCATCTGCAGCAGCCGCAGCACCGCCGGGTGCAACGGCGAATACAGCTCGCCCAGCGCTTCATTGTTGCGGTCGGCCGCCAGCAGGTACTGCACCAGGTCATTGGTACCGATCGACAGGAAATCGACCAGGTCGATGAAGCTTTCCAGCGCCAGTGCAGCGGCCGGGACTTCGATCATCGCGCCCAGTGGCACGTGGTCGGACACCATGTGGCCTTCGTTGCGCAGCTGTTCGGTCAGCTTGAGCATGCGCCGGCGCACCGCCAGCAGCTCCTCGCGGGTGCTGACCATCGGCACCAGCACCCGCAGCTTGCCGTAGGCCGAGGCGCGCAGGATCGCGCGCAGCTGGGTGTCGGCTACCTTCGGCCGTGCCAGCGACAGGCGTACGCCACGCAGGCCGAGCGCCGGGTTTTCCTCGTTGCTCAGGGTCAGGCCGGTGCGATCAGCCTTGTCCGCGCCCAGGTCGAGGGTGCGGATGGTCACCGGTCGCCCGCTCATGCCCAGGGCGGCATCGCGGTAGGTCTGGAACTGTTCTTCTTCGTCGGGCAGCTCGTTGCGCTGCAGGAACAGGAATTCGGTGCGGTACAGGCCCAGGCCGTGGGCGCCCAGCGCATGCGCCTGGGTCACGTCCTCCAGCGATTCGGCATTGGCCAGCAGGGCGATGTCGACCTGGTCGCGGGTGCGGCTGGGCTTGCTGCGCAGGCGGCCGAGCTCGCGCTGTTCGCGCGCGTGTTCCTTCAGTCGTGCGCGATAGTCGCGCAGATTATCGGCCTGTGGATTGGCGGTGATGCTGCCGTCGGCGCCATCGATGATCAGCACGTCGCCATCGGCGATGCGGCTGAGAAGCTGCGGCACGTTGACGATCAAGGGCAGGTGCAGGCTGCGCGCAAGGATCGCGCTGTGCGAGAGCGCGCTGCCGGCGGCGGTGACGATGCCGACTACGCCCTGTGCCTGGAGCTGTGCCAGTTCAGAGGGCGCGATGTTGTCGCAGACCAGGATCTCGCCGGCCAGGCCTTTCACCGCAGGTGGGCGTTCGGGCTGCAGGAAGGCATGGATGCGGCCGATCACATGGTCGAGGTCGTCCATGCGGCTCTTCAGGTAGGCATCGTCCATCCCGTCGAAGACCTTGGCCAGGCGGTCGCGCTGCAGGCGCAATGCATAGCCGGCGCTGTACGGTCCGCTGCGGATCAGTTCGTCCAGGCCATAGAGCAGCTCGGGATCGTCCAGCAGCAGCGCATGCAGGTCGAGGAACTCACCCACTTCCTGGTTCAGGGCCCCATGCAGGCGCTGGCGCAGCTCGTGCATCTCCGTGCGTGCGGCATCCACCGCGCGATGCAGGCAGGCCAGCTCGGCCTCGACCTGGTTGGCGGCAACGCGCTGCTCGGCCACTTCCAGTGCATGCGGCAGGCGCACGCGGGCGCGGCCCATTGCCGTGCCGCGGGCGGCACCGTGGCCCGCCAGCAGCAGTACCGGCCGTTGGCCGGAAGGGGGCTGGCCGGCGCGTGCGCGTGGCACGCTCAGCTGTCCTCGTCGAAACGGCGTTCGAACAGGCCGACCACCGCCTCCATCGCGGCGGCTTCGTCCTCGCCATTGATGCGCACGGTGACCGGGGTGCCCTGGCCGGCGGCCAGCAGCATCACGCCCATGATGCTCTTGGCGTTGATCTCACGGCCTTTGGCGGCCATGGTCACGTTGCAGCGGAACGGCGCCAGGGTCTGCACCAGCTTGGCGGTGGCCCGGGCGTGCAGGCCCAGGCGGTTGCTCACGGTGAGTTCTCGTTCAAGCATCGTCGACTATCGCTCCATTACGGGTACCCGCCGCGGCTGTGGCGGGCAGTTGATCCAGTCCCTGTTCCGGATAATTCATCACCCGCAGCAACATCGGCAGGCTCAGCGCCGACACCCGGCGAACCGGGGTCCCCAGCCGGGCCAGCTGCCCGGCAAGGTTGGCGGGGCTGGCGCCGTACAGGTCGGTCAGGATCAGCACACCGTCACCCCCATCGACCCGCCGCAGGGCGGCCGAGGCGAGCGGGAGCAGGGCGTCCAGGTCTGCGTCGAACGGTACTTCGAAAGCTTCGGTTTTCAGCGGCAATTGCCGCAGGAGCCGGGTCGCCACGTCAAGCAGGGCGGTCCCGACCCCGGGATGTGTTACGAGGAGAATGCCACAGGTCATTACTGCACGTTAACAGGTCAAGGTGAATTGGCGATAGCAGCAGGAGAGGGGCACTGTGTCCCGTATTCAGCGATGCTCGGATCGGAGCCCTTTTTCTGTTGAAAAGGGATCCGACCCTGCCCGTTTTTTGATGCCTGACAGAGATTCATCCACGCATGGCGTGGATCTACCGTGTCGACCAGGGTCGACACCTACCAACAGCAGCAGAGATCTGTCAGAGGTGGGGCGGTGTGGGTGGGCAGGACCGTTGGGGGCCACGTCTGCGGCCACCAGGCCCCCCCGGCGGGGGTAACCGGGGTGGTGCGGGAACACAACCCCCCCCCACCCTCCAAAAATCATCGCTTTACGTTGGCCTTTG
>NZ_JASJSI010000027.1:0-49706 GCF_030237085.1 Stenotrophomonas maltophilia group sp. Smal32 | reverse complement strand
GCGGGGTGTGAGCCGCATGGATGCGGCGACCAAGCCCCCATGGACGGGTTTACGGCGTCCCCGCAAACCCACAGTGCCCCGCCATCCCACGGAATGCCCGCTGTTGCTGTTGCTTCGGATGTTGCCCTGGCTTGAAGCAGGTGCAGGGCTGCAAGCCCTGCCGATAACCCCTTACCCCGCCATCACCGCTTCGATCTCGTCGGCACTGCGCGCCAGCCCTTCGGTCAGCACCCGATGGCCGTCGCCGGTAATCAGCACGTCATCCTCGGTACGGATACCGATGCCGCGCCAGCGCGGTTCCACCGTCGTGTCATCCACGCCGATGTACAACCCCGGCTCGATGGTGAACGCCATGCCCGGCTCCAGCAAGCGCGAGTCGCCCGCCAGGCGGTAATCGCCCACGTCGTGCACGTCCATGCCGATCCAGTGCCCGGTCTTGTGCCGGTAGAAGCGCTGGTACAGGCCTTCGGACAGGTTCTTTTCCAACGTGCCCTTCAGCAGGCCCAGCCGCAGCAGGCCCTCGGTCAGGGTCTGCACTGCGGCGAGGTGGCCGGCCTCGTACGGCACGCCCGGCTTGGCCTGCGCCAGCGCCGCGGTCTGCGCCTCGCCCACCAGATCGTGCAGCGCGCGCTGCTCGGCACTGAAGCGGCCATTCACCGGGAAGGTGCGGGTGATGTCGCTGGCATAGCCGCGGTACTCGGCACCGGCATCGATCAGCACCAGCTCACCATCGCGCGAACGCGCGTTGTTGTCGCGGTAATGCAGGATGCAGCCGTTGCGGCCGGCGCCGACGATGCTGCAGTACGCAGGCACGGCATCGTTGGCGCGGAACACGCGCTCCAGCTCGGCCTGCAGTTCGTATTCGTGGATACCCGCCCTGGCCGCCCGCATCGCCGCCAGGTGCGCACGCACGCTGATCTGCGCGGCATGATGCATCAGCGCCACCTCCGCGCCGGACTTGAACAGGCGCTGCTCGTGCAGCAGGTGGCCCAGCTCCAGGAACTCATGAGGTGGCTGCGCGCCGTGGCGCACCTGCGAACGCACGCGGTTGACCCAGCCGATCAGTTTCAGGTCGAAGTCGGCATCGCGGCCGAAGTGGTAGTAGACGCGCGAGCGCCCTTCCAGCAGGCCCGGCAGGATGTCGTCCAGATCGTCGATCGGGTAGGCATCGTCCATGCCGTAGTGCGCCACCGCCCCTTCCTGGCCGGCACGGCTGCCATCCCAGGCCTCGCGCTCGGCATCGCGCTCGCGGCAGAACAGGATGGCTTCGCCGTGGCGGCGGCCCGGGATCAACACCAGCACCGCTTCCGGCTCCGGGAAACCACTCAGGTACTGGAAGTCCGAATCCTGCCGGAACGGGTAATGGGTATCGAGGCTGCGCACCTTCTCGGCCGCGGCCGGCAGCACCAGGATCGCGTCCTCGCCGGCCATGTCCATCAGCTGGCGGCGACGACGCTTGTATTCGCCGGCCGCGATGCCGGTGCGCTGCTTGATATCCATCAGTTCAGGCGCTGCCGATGGCGCGCGGCCAGCACCACGTCGCCGTGCAGCAGCAGCACCGCCACGCGGATGAACTCCTCGATCTCCGACAGGGCTTCGTCGTCATCATCGCCGCCGGCCTCGAAATCCTCGCTGGACGCACGCGCCAGGCTGGCCATGTCGGTCAGCGCTTCTTCGCCCTCTTCGGACAGGGCCGGGCGGCGGCCGCCGCTGCCCAGGCCGAAGCCGCCCAGGAACGAGCGGGTCCAGCTGAACATGGCATCGGCCTGCGCGGACACGTCGTCGGTGTCGGTCAACAACAGTTCGAAGGCGAAGTCGCGGTCTTCCAGCTGCTTGATGGTGGCCTGCAGCAGCTGCCCCAGCACGCTGCCGGCGGCCACCGGCGGCAGGTTGTCGTCGGCCAGCACGCGCGCCGGCCAGTCGTTGCCGGGGGCGCCGCCGGCGGCCAGCCAGCCGCACAGCGCGCCGTGCAGTTCGGCAGCGGTGGCGCCCAGGCCCAGTTCCTGGCTGGCGCGGGTAACGTCGTCGACGGAGGGAAGTTCGGTCATCGTGCGGCTCGTTCGGATAAGGAAACCCGGGACGCGCACGCGCGCGCCCGTGAGACCCGGTAGTGTAGCAACCCGACGGCATCCTCTCCGCAGCTGTCCAGCCTTGCTGCGACAACGCTTGACCGCCCTTACCCGGCTTGCCTATCGTGCCCGCATGGAACCCGCCGATCCCCTTGCCCAGCTGCAGGACTTCGCCGCCCGCGTGGAGGCGTTGCTTGAACGCAACCAGCGCCTGGCCGAGGAGAACCGCAGCCTGCGCCACCAGCAGGAACAGCTGGTGGCCGAGCGTTCCACGCTGCTGGCCAAGAACGAGCAGGCACGCTCGCGGGTGGAAGCAATGATCAGCCGGCTCAAATCCCTGGAGCAGCACACATGAGCGCCGAACCGGTCAGTGTCCGCATCCTCGATCGTGAATACACGGTGGGCGTCGGTGGCGATGAACGCGACAGCCTTATGGCGGCCGCGCGCCTGCTCGATGCGCGCATGCGCGAGATCCGCGGCAGCAACCGCATGGCCGCCGTCGATCGCGTTGCCGTGCTGGCCGCGCTGAACCTGGCCCACGAACTGCAGCAGCTGCGCGACGAGAACGCCCGCCAGGCGGTGGCCCTGCAGCAGACGCTGGCCGACCTGAACCGGCGCCTGGACCGCGCCATCGACAGCGGCGCCTGAAGATCGTGCACAACGCGTCTTCTCATATCTGAATTGGCACGGACTGTTGCCGACGAACGGCCTATCCAGATTCTGCTCGCTGGCTATAATGGCCACGCGTTCTCTGCGGTACTCGACGGCATGTGCAAACATTCGCCTTGTCCCTTAAGAACGACACCGGGAGCGCGACAGCGCCGGGAGTGCAGGTCCGCCTTGTAGCGGGAAGCCCGATGGTTCTCCAGCGTTCCCACTTGAGCCCCCGGGTTCAAGGTCGTTTCGCATGCATCGACATTGCGGAGAATGCAATATTCCAGCAAGGGCGGCGTCTTCGGGCGTCGCCCTTGTTCTTTGCGGCACAATGACGGCTGTTCCTTGCCGCACGCTGCCATGACCGACCCGCGCCAGGCCCTGCGCCACGACCTGCGGCAACGCCGCCGCGACCTTTCCGCCGCTGCGCGCATTGCCGCCGCCGAATCGCTTGCCGACGCCCTGCTCGCCCTGCCGTTCGCCCCGCGCGAAGGCGCCGTGGCCGGCTATTGGGCGCTGGATGGCGAAATCGCCCTTCACCGCTGGCAGCTGCAACTGCCCGAAGGCCTCACCTACTGCCTGCCGGTGCTGGCCGGTGAGGTGCTGCGCTTCGCACCGTGGCGGCCGGGGCAGCCGCTGACCAGCAACCGCTACGGCATTCCCGAACCGGACGTGGCGCTGGAAGACACCTTGGAACCGGCACAGATGGCGCTGGTAGTGACCCCGCTGGTGGGCTTCGACGCGCAGTGCCGCCGGCTGGGCATGGGGGGCGGCTGGTATGATCGCAGCTTCGCCTTCCGCCACGACCGGCCGGCGCCGCCCTGGCTGGTCGGTGCTGCGTTCGCGGTGCAGCAGGTCGAGGCCTTGCCGGTGGCGTCGTGGGACGTGCCGGTGGACGCGATCTGCACCGAAGACGGCACCCTGTTCCCCTCCGCTGCCCCCGTGAACGCATGACCGCCCGCAAGCGCTACTGGCTGATGAAGTCCGAACCGGACGCCTTCTCCATCGATGACCTGGCCAAGGTCAAGGTCGAACCCTGGAACGGGGTGCGCAACTACCAGGCGCGCAACTTCATGCGCGATGGCATGCAGGTGGGTGACGGCATCCTGTTCTACCACTCCAATACCAAGGTGCCCGGCATCGTCGGCCTCGCCACGGTGGCCAGCCCGGCCTACCCCGACGACACCCAGTTCGATCCGACGTCCGACTACCACGACCCCAAGAGCACGCGCGAAAACCCGCGCTGGATGCTGGTGGACGTGGGCTTCGACCGCAAGCTCAAGCAGGTGATCGCGCTGGACGAGATCAAGCTGCACGCTGATGAGCTCGGCGAAGGCTTCCCGCTGGTTGCCAAGGGCAACCGCCTGTCGGTGTTCCCGGTGACCGCTGCGCAGTGGAAGCTGCTGCTGTCGCTGGAAAAGAAATCCTGATTCCCTGCCTGAGAGTTCTTCCCATGTCCGAAGCCAAGCGCCTGGCCGCCGAGAAAGCCATCGAGTACGTTGAAGACGGCATGATCGTCGGTGTCGGCACCGGTTCCACCGTGGCCTATTTCATCGATGCGCTGGCCCGCATCCAGCACCGCATCAAGGGGGCCGTGTCCAGCTCCGAGCAGAGCACCGCGCGCCTGAAGCAGCACGGCATCGAGGTGATCGAGCTGAACCACAGCGGCAACCTGTCGCTGTACGTGGATGGCGCCGATGAGTGCGACGCTAACAAGTGCCTGATCAAGGGCGGCGGCGCCGCGCTGACCCGCGAGAAGATCATCGCCGAGGCCAGCGAGCGCTTCATCTGCATCGTCGACCCGAGCAAGCAGGTGCCGGTGCTGGGCAAGTTCCCGCTGCCGGTGGAAGTGATCCCGATGGCGCGCAGCCTGGTCGCCCGCCAGATCCGCGACATGACCGGCGGCCAGCCAACCTGGCGCGAAGGCGTGGTCACCGACAACGGCAACCAGATCCTGGACATCCACAACCTGCAGATCACCGATCCGGAAAAGCTGGAGCGCGAACTCAACCAGCTGCCGGGCGTGGTCTGCGTCGGCCTGTTCGCACGCCGCCGCGCCGATGTGGTGATCGTCGGTGGCGAGCCACCGGTCGTGCTCTGACCCTTTCGAAGGATCCTGACGATGTCGCTGTTGCGTTCGCTGCTGATGCTTCCGCTGCTGGCCCTGGCCGGCTGTGCCACCGACGCGGCCCGCCATTGGGTCGAACTGGATGGCGCCCGCTACCAGGTCGAGCTGGCCACCAACGATGAAACCCGCGCGCGCGGGCTGATGTTCCGCGACCAGATGGCGGCCGACCACGGCATGCTGTTCATCCACGACCGCGAGGAAATGCAGGCGTACTGGATGAAGAACACCAAGATCGCGCTCGACATCCTGTACTTCGACAGCGAGCGCAGGCTGGTCAGCCAGCAGCGCGACGTACCGCCGTGCTCGGCCGGCGACATGTGCCCGCCGTATCCCAGCGGTGGCCCGGCCCGGTACGTGCTCGAGCTCAACGCCGGCCAGGCCGAGAAGCTCAAGCTGAAGGACGGCACTGCGCTGACCTTCGGCCCGGGCATCGAAAAATAATGGTAGTGCCGGCCGCTGGCCGGCAATCCAACCTGACCGGGGTCAGATCCCTTTCGCAAGCGAAAGGGATCTGACCCCGGAATTTTTCACGCGACACCGCTTGAAACCGTCTGCAATTGCCGCCAGTCTGTGGCCATGCAGGACCGGATCACACTCCCCGACTGGGATGCACTGGCCGACCTCGAAGACGAGGCGCTGCCACTGTTGCCGACCGCGCTGCTGATCGCGCGCGATGAATACCCCGATCTGCAGCCGTCCACCTACGACGCGCTGATCCAGAGCCATGTCGACCACCTGCGCTCGGAAGTGGAGAGCATCGACAACAGCCCCTTGAAGATGGCGGCGATCAACCGCCACCTGTTCGACGAGCTGGGCTACAGCGGGGACCACGACGAGTATTACGACCCGCGCAACAGCTACCTCAACCAGGTGTTCGAGCGGCGCCTGGGCAACCCGATCTCGTTGGCGCTTGTGCAGATGGAAGTCGCGCGCCGGCTGGGCATCCCGCTGGATGGCGTGTCCTTCCCCGGGCACTTCCTGGTGCGCCTGCCGGTGGACGACGGCGTGCTGGTGATGGACCCGTTCAACGGCGGCCGACCACTGGACGTGGACGAACTGCGCGAACGCGCCAAATCACACCTGGGCGGGCAGATGCCCGATGACCAGGTGCTGGCGCAGATCCTTGACCCGGCGCCGGCGCGCGCGATCCTGATGCGCATGCTGCGTAACCTGCATGGCGTGTACGCCGAGGCCGGCGAGTGGGACCGCGCTGCACGCAGTGCCGATCGCCTGCTGAAGCTGGCCCCGGAGCAGGACGACGCGCTGCGGGATCGCGGCCTGGCCTATCTGCAGCTGGAATATCTGGCCGGTGCCCGCCACGACCTGGGGCAGTACCTGAAGCGCAATCCCGAGGCCAGCGATGCGCAGTGGCTGCGTGAGAAGCTGATCGACCTGGGCGGGCCGGTGCCGCGGCTGCATTGAGGGAGTCGGTGTGTGGACCAACGGTCCACACCCACCCCAACGGTCCGCACCCACAGAAGGGCCTGCAGGCCCTACCGGTCAATCGACTTCAACCATCTCGAAATCGGCCTTGGTCACCCCGCAATCGGGGCAGGTCCAGGTCTCGGGGATGTCCTCCCAGCGCGTCCCCGGCGCGATGCCCTCCTCCGGCAAGCCTTCCGCTTCGCTGTAAAGGAAGCCGCAGACCACGCACATCCAGGTGCGCAAGGTGGTGGGGGTGGCATCGCTCATCGGATAATCAGGGCTGGATTCACGGGCCGCCATTGTCCCATCGCGGCCCACGCACCGGTAGCCATCGATGACTTCTGCTTCCCCGGCGCCCCGCGGCGTCTACCTGATCACCCCGGACGAGCCCGATACCGCGCACCTGCTGGCCCGTACCGCGCCGCTGCTGGCCGCTGGCGGCACCTGGCTGCAGTACCGCAACAAGACCGCCAACGACGCGCTGCGGCAGGAACAGGCCACCGCCCTGCAGGCGCTGTGCGCGGAGCGCGGCGTGCCGCTGATCATCAACGACGACCCGGCGCTGGCCAAGGCCGTGGGCGCGGCCGGCGTGCACCTGGGCGGCACCGACGGTGACATCCCCAGCGCGCGCGCCCTGCTCGGCCCCGACGCCATCATCGGCGCCTCCTGCTACGACCAGTTGGCCAATGCCGAGAAGGCCGTGGCTGCCGGCGCCAGCTACGTGGCCTTCGGCGCGTTCTTCCCGACCACCACCAAGATCACCACCAGCCGCGCCCATACCGACCTGCTGCGGCAAAGCGCCGCACTGGGCGTGCCGCGGGTGGCGATCGGCGGGCTGACGCCGGACAATGTCGGTCCCATCATCGACGCCGGCGCCGATCTGGTGGCCGTGGTCAGCGGTATCTATGCCGCACCGGACCCGGTCGCGACCCAGCGCGCCTACCTCGCCCAGTTCGCGTAATGCCCAGGAAAGCCCCATGAACCACGACCAGTCCCACGCCCTGTTCTCCCGTGCCCAGCAGCTGCTGCCGGGCGGCGTCAATTCGCCGGTACGTGCGTTCACGTCGGTCGGCGGCGAGCCGTTCTTCGTCGAGCGCGCCGACGGCGCCTACCTGTACGACGTCGACGGCAACCGCTACATCGATTACGTCGGTTCCTGGGGCCCGATGATCGTCGGCCACAACCACCCGGCCGTGCGCCAGGCGGTGAAGAAGGCGATCGACAACGGCCTGTCGTTCGGCGCGCCGTGCGCGGCCGAAGTGACCATGGCCGAAACCATCACCCGCCTGGTGCCGTCGTGCGAGATGGTGCGCATGGTCAACTCCGGCACCGAAGCCACGCTGTCCGCGATCCGCCTGGCGCGCGGTGCGACCGGCCGCAACCGCATCGTCAAGTTCGAAGGCTGCTACCACGGCCACGGCGACTCGTTCCTGGTCAAGGCCGGCAGCGGCATGCTGACCCTGGGCGTACCGACCTCGCCTGGCGTGCCAGCCGGCCTGAGCGAACTGACCCTGACCCTGCCCTACAACGACTTCGAGGCTGCCACCGCGCTGTTCGAACAGCAGGGCCAGGACATCGCCGGCCTGATCATCGAACCGGTGGTCGGCAACGCCAACTGCATCCCGCCGCGCGACGGTTACCTGCAGCACCTGCGCGAACTGTGCACGAAGCATGGCGCGCTGCTGATCTTCGACGAAGTGATGACCGGATTCCGCGTCGCCCTCGGCGGTGCGCAGGCGCACTACGGCATCACCCCGGACCTGACCACCTTCGGCAAGATCATCGGCGGCGGCATGCCGGTGGGCGCCTATGGCGGTCGCCGCGAGCTGATGCAGCAGATTGCCCCGGCCGGCCCGATCTACCAGGCCGGCACGCTGAGCGGCAACCCGGTGGCAATGGCGGCTGGCCTGGCGATGCTGGAACTGATCCAGCAGCCGGGTTTCCACGCCGACCTGGCCGAACGCACCGCGCGCCTGTGCGCCGGCCTGGAAGCCGCCGCCGCCGAAGCCGGCGTGGCCGTGACCACCACCCGCGTGGGTGCGATGTTCGGCTTGTTCTTCACCAGTGAAAAGGTGGAAACCTATGCGCAGGCCACCGCCTGCGACATCCCGGCATTCAACCGATTCTTCCACGCCATGCTGGACCAGGGCGTGTTCCTGGCACCGTCGGCGTACGAGGCCGGCTTCCTGTCCAGCGCGCACGACGATGCGGTGATCGAGGCGACGCTGGCCGCCGCACGCGTGGCGTTCAAGGCTGCCAAGGGCTGAGCCCAGCTCTGGCAGGTGCCAACCTTGGTTGGCATTGCGGTGCACCGTATCCACGCACGGCGTGGATCTACTGCACTGCGTACGGCGATTTATCTGTAGAGCCGAGCCATGCTCGGCTCATCGCGCGCAGCGCGGAAAAGAACAGTCGAGCATGGCTCGACGCTACAAGCGGCATCAACCGAAGACGAACTTGCCCTTCATCATCGCGAAGTGGCCGGGGAACGAGCAGAAGAAGGTGTAGTCACCGCCCTTCTGCAGCCCCTGGGTGGAGAAGCGCACGCGCGTGCTCTCACCGCCACCGATCACCTTGGTGTGCGCCAGCACGCGCTTGTCGGCCTTCGGCAGGTAGCTGTCGGCCAGGGTCATGCGCATGCCGGCCATCGCCACCGGCTGGTAATCGGCGGTGCGGGTCAGTACCCAGTTGTGGCCCATGGCAGTGGCGGCCAGCTTGCCGGTGTGGCGCAGAGTCAAGTCCACGGCGGTGCAGTCGGCGGCGACCTTGATCTCGCGGCTGCTGAAGCTCATCTGGTCGGTGCTGTCGATGCTCACCGCACACACCCGTGCCATCGCCGACGGCGCCAGCATCAGCGCACCCAGTCCCACTGCCACCATCCAAGCCTTCATCGTTGCGTCTCCTGCAGGTTCAAGCGCCATTCTAGGCAGGCACCTGCAGCCATGTCTGCGACCGTCTGTCGCACGCGCACTCCAGGGTTTCCGCACATCGGCCACGATGGCATGCTCGGCCGATGCGGATCGATCTGTTGCTGCTGGATGTGGATGGCGTGCTGGTGCAGTACCAGCGCGCGCAGCGTGTACTGCACCTGGCGCAGGCGCTGGGGGTTCCGACGCAGGCCGTGCAGGCTGCGCTGTACGACAGCGGCCTGGAAGCCGCGCATGACAATGGTGCGCTGGATGGCCCGGCCTATCTCGCGCGATTGGGAGAGCTTCTGCACAGGACTGTCGACGTGGACACCTGGACAGCAGCGCGGCAAGCCGCCAGCCATCCGCAGCCCGCAGTACTGCAACGGCTGCAGGCCCTGCAGCTGCCGATGGCGGTGCTGACCAACAATGGCGCGCTGATGAAGCAGGCGTTGCCTTCCCTGCTGCCGGAGCTGTTCCCTGCCCTGCTGGGGCGCGTGTTCTGCAGCGCCGATTTCGGCCTGCGCAAACCGGCGCCGGAGGTGTTCCTGCGCACGCTGCAGATGCTCGACGCCGCGCCTGCGTACACGCTGTTCATCGATGACCTGTTCGCCAACGTACGCGGTGCACGCGCCGCCGGCCTACATGCAGAAACCGTGCACGATGGCCGTGGACTGGGCAAGGTGTTGAAGCGCTATCGGATTGCGTGAACCGCCGTAGAGCCGAGCCCATGCTCGGCTGCTGTTGCCTGGCATCGCGATGAGCCGAGCGTAGGCTCGGCTCTACAGATGCCTCTGCTGGCGTCAGCGCGCGGCAATGAACGCAGCAATCGCTGCGCGCAGGCGCTTCAGGCCTTCGGCCACTTCTTCGTCGGTGATGTTCAACGACGGCACGAAGCGAAGCACGTCCGGGCCGGCCTGCAGGGTCAGCAGGCCCTGCTCGGCGGCATGGTCGAGGATCGCTCCGGCCTGGCCAGCGAAGTCCTTGCTCAGCACCGCGCCCAGCATCAGGCCGCGGCCACGCACGTCGCTGAACACACCGAACTCGTCGTTGATGCGGGCGAAGCCATCGCGCAGCGCCTTCGACTGGCGGCTGACATTGGCCGCGATCTCCGCCGAGGCCAGCTTGCGCAGTGCCACGCGGGCGACCGCAGCGGCCAGCGGGTTGCCACCGAAGGTGGTGCCGTGCGCGCCGAACTGCATGGTCTCGGCTACCTTCGGGCCGGCCAGCATCGCGCCGATCGGGAAGCCACCGCCGAGTGCCTTGGCCAGGGTGACCATGTCCGGCACCACGTCGTCCTGCCAGTGCGCGAACAGCGTGCCGGTGCGGCCCATGCCGGCCTGGATCTCATCCAGCACCAGCAACGCGTTGTGCTGGTCGCACAGCTCGCGCACGCGCTTGAGGAAACCGGACTTGGCCGGCATCACGCCGCCCTCGCCCTGGATCGGCTCCAGCATCACTGCAGCCACATCGCCGGCGGCCATCGCGGTTTCCAACTGCACTTCATCGTTGAAATCGATGTAGCGGAAGCCGCCGGGCAGCGGCTCGTAGCCTTCCTGGTACTTCGGCTGGGCAGTGGCGGTCACCGCGCCCATGGTGCGGCCGTGGAAGCTGCCGCGGAAGGTGATGATCACCCGCTTGTCGGCCGGGCGGCCCTGGCTGGAGGCCCACTTGCGGACCATCTTGATCGCCACTTCATTGGCTTCGGCGCCGGAATTGCACAGGAACACGCGCTCGGCGAAGCGGCTGGCCTTCACCAGCTCCTCGGCCAGGTGCAGTGGCGGCGCGCTGTAGAACACGTTGCTGGTATGCCAGAGCTTGCCGGCCTGTTCGACCAGCGCGGCCACCAGGTCCGGGTCGTTGTGGCCCAGGCCGCACACGGCGATGCCGGCGGCCAGGTCGATGAACTCACGGCCCTGGCTGTCCCACACGCGGGCGCCCTGGCCTCGCTCCAGTACCACCTGGCGGGGCTTGTAGACCGGCAGGTAATAGTGCGAAAGGGAGATCAGCGGATCGGTCGCGGCGGTCATGGCAGTCGGCAGGATTCAGGAATCCCCATTCTCGCGCCGGAACCCCTGCGGCACAATGCGCCCATGCGACCGTTTTCCGCCCCCCAGCTGAACCCCGCCACCGAGACCGGCTGGCGCCGCCGGTGGTTCGACATCATCTACCGCCACGACACCCGCCCTTCGCGCAATTTCGACCTGATCCTGGTGGTGGCGATCGTCGCCAGCATCCTGGTGGTGATGATCGACAGCGTGCAGCACCTGCACGCCGAATGGTCCACCGGCCTGTACATCCTGGAATGGGGCTTCACGATCATCTTCACCGCCGAGTACCTGCTGCGGCTGGCGGTGGTCAAGCGCCCGCTGCGGTATGCGGTGAGCATCTGGGGCATCATCGACCTGCTGTCGATCCTGCCCGCCTACCTGTCGATGTTCATCCCCGGCGCGCAGAGCCTGCTGGTGGTGCGCGCACTGCGCATCCTGCGCGTGTTCCGCATCCTCAAGCTGACCCGCTACATCGAGGAAAGCGGCGTACTGATGACGTCGCTGTGGCGCAGCCGGCGCAAAGTGCTGGTGTTCCTGTTCACGGTGATCACCATCACCATCATCGCCGGCGCACTGATGTACGTGATCGAAGGCCCCGAGCATGGTTTCAGCAACATCCCGGCCAGCATGTACTGGGCGGTGGTAACCATGGCCACGGTCGGCTTCGGTGACATCGTGCCGCAGACCGTGCTTGGCCGCTTCGTCACCTCGGTGCTGATCCTGATCGGCTACAGCATCATCGCCGTGCCCACCGGCATCTACACCGCCGAACTGGCCAGCACGATGCGCGAGGCCGAGTTGGCCGCGCGCCGTGACGCACGTGGCTGCCCGCAGTGCGGATTGGAAGGCCACGAGCCGGATGCACGGCACTGCCGCAAGTGCGGCGGTGAGCTGCCGGACGCGTTCAGCCATTGAGGCACATGCCGGCCAGCGGCCGGCACTACCCCTTGGCGTTTACGCATGGATGCGCGCGCTGCTCATCGCATGCGGTTGCTGGTAGTTACCAGATCGTTGTAAGCGGCAAGGATCGTTGACTGCGCCCCTTCCGGGTCGGTGGTGAGCCAACTTCCTGACGCCTTCCGTTCTGCCGCCAGCGCTTCGGCGGTGATCGGCTTGTGCTGCTCCAGGCGCTCGACGCCACGTCCCGCGGTACGCACCAGCTTGTCCGCCGAACGCTGCACGTGGCCCCACATCGGGTCATCCTTGCCGACGCCACCGTTCTGGATCTCCGTCACCAGTGCCTGGAAGTCAGCCAGCTGCGCGCGCAACGCTGCAACGTCCGGCGCGTCGCTCTGGAACGCCATGGCCAGCTGCTTGCCATCGCCCAGCAGGCGAAGATGGTAGTAGGCCAGCGAACGCCCTTCGCTTTCCTCGATCTGCTTCAGCTGCGCGACCCGGCGATCGTTCTCGTTCTTTTCCAGCGCCACATCCATCGCTTCGCTGGCCCTGAAGAAATCGGCGTAGGCCTGCATCAACGGGGCATGCTGGCTGCGCATCCCTTCACCGCCATCACGGCGATAGTCCTCGCGGGTGAAGTAGCCATCGGCACGCTCGACCAGGGTGTTCAATGCCTGGAATGCCTGCTGATAGTCACGCGCGGGGCCATCCATCGGCAGTGCCGGGGTCTTCGCCAGCGCGTCGGTCAGGGGCTGGCCGCAGTACTCGACGCGGTGCGACAGCACCTTTCCGGGCGAACGCGGCTGCGCTTCCTTGCCGGTCGGGCCGGCTTCGGGGTCCTTCATCCAGCTGGTGTAGGCCTGGAAGCCCTCGTGGAAGGGCTGTTCAACGCCGTTGTAGCACTCGATGTAGGCGTTCACCTTCTCCAGGCCGGGGTCGGCCACCGGCAGCCCTGCCGATCTGTTGCAGCCGCTCAGGCCCGCCACAGCGCCGATCAGCAGCAGCGGCGCGATACGCAGACAGGACGTCGTCATGGTCTCTCGCATGAGTACTGGCGCGCCGGTCACTGGCGGTTGCTCTGGAAAACGAGCGAGTTGTATTCCTGCATCAGCTTGCTGGCCGAACCGCGCGGCGCCATCGACGGCGAATCAAGCATGCGTCGTTCGAAATCGGTGTAAGGCTTTTTCTCGCTGACGCGCTGCAGCCGCTCCTTGCCTTCGCGCCGGAAATTCTCGGCACCACGTTCGAAGCCTTCCCAGTCCGACTTGCCCGGCTCCTGGTCGGCAACCTTGGCGTGCGCTTCATCGGAGATGCGATTGAAGGCATCCAGGCGTTCGCGGGCCTTGGCCTGATCGAAATCATCTTCGCTCATCAGATCCATGAGGGCCTTGGCCTCCAGCATCATCGCCAGGCGGTAGTACTCGCGCGTGCGGCCCTCGGCCTGCTCCAGCGCCTTGAGCTGCTCGCGCTGGGCGGCATCGTTCTGATGCTCCAGCTCGGCATTGAAGGTTTCGCTGGCAGCCACGAAATCCTTGAAGGCGGCCATCAACGGCGCGTGCAGCTGCTTGCCCTTGGCAAACTGGTCGTCTTCGTAGTCCTGGCGATCGTAGTAGTCGTGCGCGTCCTTGCTGACCGGCACCAGCGCCTTCAGCGCCTGCTGGTAATGGCCTGCAGCAGCATCGAGTTCGGCCAGCGCCGGCTTGGCAGCGATCGCCTCGGTCACCGGGGCGTCGCACTGCTTCATGTCGTAGTCGCTGATCTCGAACGGGCCGTACACGTGCGTCTCACGCCCGGTCGGGCCAGCGTCGACATCCTTGATCCAGCGCGTGTAGGACTGGATGCTGCCGTGGGTCTTCGAATCCAGCGCGTTGAAGCAACCGATGTAGGCGTTGAGCTTGGCGGTCAACTGCTGCTGTGTATCGGACGAGGCCGCGCTGGCGTCCGGCGTGCCGGAGGAATCAGCGCCGCCCGCAGCTGCGGGGGCCTTGCCACCGCAGGCGGTCAGGATCAACGACAGCGAAGCGGCCAGCGCCGCGACGGAAAGAGTGCGTGACATGTGCTCACATCCTTGTTGGAAACGATTACAGCCGCGCATTCTAGCGCAGCAGGCCGAGCGTCGCAGCCCTCGGCCTCTTCCGGTAGTGCGATATCAATCCAGGAACAGATCCGGCAGCAACGGCCGCGACGGGTCCACCGCGTAGCCCGAAAGATCGGTGACGCCGGCCTGCGCCAGCACTTCATCATCGATCAGGAACTGGCCATGGAAACCGGCCGCTTCGCGCACCAGCACCGCATGCGCCGCGTCGGCCATGATCTGTGGCGTGCGGCAACCGGCCGCATCCACGCCCGGAATCATGTTGATCGCATCGGTGGCGATCACCGTGCGCGGCCACAGCGCGTTCACCGCCACGCCCTGCGGACCGAACTCCGCAGCCAGCCCCAGGGTGACGAAGCTCATGCCCATCTTTGCCAGCGTGTAGCCGGTGTGCGGTGCCCACCACTTCGGCTCCAGGCTCGGCGGTGGTGCCAGGGTGAGGATGTGGGGATTCGGCGCCTGCAGCAGGTACGGCAGGCAGGCCTGCGCGCACAGGAAACTGCCGCGCGCATTGACCTGCTGCATCAGGTCGAAGCGCTTCATCGGCGTATCCAGCGTGCCGCGCAGCCAGATCGCGCTGGCGTTGTTGATCAGGATGTCGATGCCACCGAAGGTATCGACCGTGGCCGCGACGGCCGCCTGCACCTGCTCTTCCTCGCGGATGTCGCACTTCAGCGCCAGGCCCTGCCCGCCTGCCGCCGTCACCGCTTCGGCAGCGGTGTGGATGGTGCCCGGCAGCTTCGGATTGGGCACCGACGACTTGGCCGCGATGGCCACATTGGCACCGTCGCGCGCAGCGCGCAGTGCGATGGCCAGGCCGATGCCACGCGAGGCACCGGTGATGAAAAGCGTTTTGCCCTGCAGACTGCCCACGTTCCACACTCCAGCGTATGCAATGAGCCGCTAGTATGCCGCGCCGACGCGGAGTTCACCCGGCCTTGACGATACTCGGGCCTCCAGCCAACGCACGAGGTTCACGCCATGCGCCGTTCCCGCCTGTTGCTGCCTGCCTTGGGGCTTGCCCTGCTGACTGCCTGCCAGGGCCGTTCGCCGGAACCCGGCAAGGAGACGCCCGCCGGTGACGCGCCCAGCGCGGAGAAGGCTGCCGCCGACGGAAAGATGCGCTGGAGCGAGGCCGTGGTCTGGGATGGCGATCTGAACGCATGCCGCCAGGGCGAGAATGCGGCCACCCGGGATTGCCTGCGCGATGCAATGCGAGCGGGCGGAGCGAGCGCCGAGGCGATCACCGCCGCCGAGCAACTGTCCAGCGCCGGGGAACTGGCGTATGTCACAGCGTGGCATGAGAACGAGGGGCTGGGCATTGCCACGGTCGAGTATCCCTTCCGGGCCAACACCAACGAAGGCACCCGCCTGGTCGACGCCAGCGGCAAGCGCATCGATGTGGATGCCGTGCAACTGGACGACACGCTGCGTGCCGACGCGACCGTGCAGGAGCTGCTGAAGGCGAACCCGCAGGCCACGCCGTTCGCGCCTGCGCAGTCGGCCGGAGCGACACCGCTGGAGGGCGGCGGCATCCGCCTGCTGTACCGCACGCCGCTGCGTGACTGCCACGCCTGCCCGGACGTGGGCCAGCTGCAGATCGCCTATGACTTCGATGCCAAGCGCAACTTCATCGGCCAGCAGGTGGTGCCGGCGACGCCGTAACCCGGAAACGCCGCGTGTCGCCGGGCCATGCCCGGCGGACGCAGCGACGCGTCATCGATAGGCCTGCACCTGCTTCTGCAGCAGATGCGGCACGATCAACCGGTGCACGGGCGCGACCGGCAGCATGTAAAGGCGGCCAAACGCGTTGTGCGTATGCACCACCGTCGCCACTTCCAGCACGTCGCCCTGCCATTGCAGGGCCAGCTGTACGCGCAGGTGGCGATCATCGTCTTCCAGCACGATGGCATCGTCATCCAGCGACTGCAGGGTGAAGATGCCCAGCCGCTGGCCGGGAGCCGGATCGACAGTATCCTGCACCGCCCGCAACGACCCCAGATGCTTCATGCCCAGCAAGCGCATGCCGTGGTTGCGCAGCGCCATCAAGCCATCGAACCAGCCCGGAATGGTCGCCGCCATGTCGCGGTAGGCCTGCAGTGCGGTACGCCCGTCGCGCCGGGTAGTGGCCTGGCATGCGTGCACGAAGTCGGCGCCGGGCAGCTGTGTGCGCAGCACGCTGCCCGCGCTCGGCGGGGCGCTCATCACCTGCGATGCACTCACGGCTTCGGTCCCTGCCCTTCGTTGTCTTCCCAGTGCAGGATGCGGCGGGTGACGAAGCGATAGACCGGTTTGCCGGTGGCGAACCACAGCTCACGCACCCACGAGGTGCGCTTGAGCACGCGCTTCTCCACCGGGGTGAGCGATTCACGGCAATACATGCGCTTGTGCTTGAGCAGGTGGCGCAGGTCCTCGCGCGCCAGCAGGCGCATCCAGCGCGAGCGCGGGTGGCCGATCACTGCCAGCTGGAAGTCGATCAGCGCCGGGCGGCCGTCTTCGGTGACCAGCCAGTTGGCCTCCTTGGCCAGATCGTTGTGGGCCACGCCGTTCCGATGCAGCTGCTGCAGCAGCCGGCGCGCGGAACGAAACCAGGCCAGGTCGCCGCGCGGCGGGCGCTGGTACATGGCATCGCCGGCCATGAAGCTGCGGTCGAGGTGGCGGCCATCCCATGCAAGCAACTGCGGCACGTCGGCCATGCCGTGAATATGGCGCAACGCGCGTGCTTCACGCCGCGCCAGCCACCACGCGGGCAGCCGCAGCCACAGCGGCGTAGCGCGCAGATCGCGGCGCACGAACGGGCCGTTGGGCCCTTCAACCAGAAGGATCCGGCCGAAACTGTCGGCCTTCAAGGCACGGTGGGGAGCGTCTGGCGTATGCGGCATGACCCCATTCTAGGCGATGGCGCCGGTTGCAAACGGTCACGAAGCGACTGGGAACCAGTCACGTTCACGCCCCTATAATCGGGCAATGGACTCTTCATGGATCGACGCCACCCTCGCGTGGATTGCCGCTCACCCCGTGCTGGCGGGCGCCGTTATCTTCCTCATTGCCTTCTGCGATGCGGTGATCATTCTCGGCGCCATCGTGCCGGCCCTGCCGCTGCTGTTCGCGGTGGGTGTGTTCATCGGCCTGGGCCAGATCTCCGGGCCGTACGCGGTGGCGGCAGCGGCGCTGGGTGCGTTCGCCGGTGATGGCATCAGCTACTGGATCGGCCGCCGCTGGGGCGATCGTCTGCGCGGCATCTGGCCGTTCAGCCGCTACCCGCAGCTGCTCGACCGCGGCGAAAACCTGTTCCGCCGCAATGCGTTCAAGAGCATCCTGGTGGCGCGCTATGTCGGCGCGATCCGCCCGTTCGTACCGGCCATCGCCGGCATGATGAAGATGCCCGCCAGCCGCTACGTGCAGGCCAGCGGCATCGCCAGCATTTCCTGGGCCGTGCTGTTCCTGGCCCCGGGCTGGATCCTCGGCGAAGCGTATGACGCGGTGGCTGCCGTGGCAGGGCGGCTGGTGGTGGTGGTAGGCCTGCTGGCGGTGATCCTTGGCCTGGTCTGGGCCATCGTGCTGTACGGCTACCGCTGGTCGGCCGCACGCATGGACAACTGGCTGGCACGCTTGCTGGACTGGTCCAACCGCCACCCGACGCTGGGCCGCTACACCGTGGGCGTGCTGGACCCGAAGCGCCGCGAATCGGTGCCGCTGGCGATGCTGGCGTTGATGCTGCTGTTGCTGGGCTGGGGCTGGTTCGCGCTGCTGACCGTGGTGGTCGCGCATGGCGAACCGCTGGCGATCGACCTGCTGGTGCACCAGGCCATGCTGGCACTGCGCAATCCGCTGGCCGACTACCCGATGGCCGCGCTGGCGTCGCTGGGGGCGTGGCAGGTACTGCTGCCGGCCACGGCTGCAGCGATGGGCTACCTGATCTGGCGCCGGCGCTGGATGGCCGCCGCACACTGGCTGGCGGCACTGGCCTTCGGCCTGGCGCTGACCATGCTGCTCGGCGCCACCGTCGATGTGGTGCGCCCGGTCGATGCCAGCAGTGGCTTCGGCTTCCCGTCGGTGTCGGTGACCATGGCCACCATCACCTTCGGCTTCTTCGCGGTGCTGATCGCACGCGAGATGCCCGGCCGCACCCGCGTCTGGCCGTACCTGATCTCGGGCATCGTGGTCAGCCTGATCGGATTCTCGCGCCTGTACCTGGGCGCGCACTGGCTGAGCGATGTGATCGGCGGCATGCTGTTCGGCACGTTCTGGCTGCTGGTGCTGGGCATCGCCTATCGCCGCCGCTTCAACCGCTCGTTCTGGGTGAAGCCGGTGGCGTGGCTGTTCTACGGCGTCTTCGCCGTGGCAGCGATGTGGTACGCGCCGCGCAACATCCCGGTGAAGCTGGAACGCTTCGAACCCACCCTGCCGGCACCGCAGGCGATGGACATGCAGGCCTGGTGGCAGCGCGACTGGGTGCAGCTGCCGGCGCGTCGCAACGAGTTCGACGACGATCAGCGCTGGCCGCTGGACGTGCAGGTGGCCGGTCCGTTGGCACCGTTGCAGGCACAGCTGGAAGCGCGTGGCTGGAAGCGGCAGGACCAGGCTGGCTGGCAGCAGGCGCTGCTGATGCTGGACAAGAACACCGGTGCCGATGAACTGCCGGTGCTGCCGGCAACCCTGGATACGCGCGTGGAAGCGCTGTTGATGGTGCGCCAGGGCGCGAAGCCGGATGAGCGCTATGTACTGCGGCTGTGGCCAGCACCGGCCCAGCTGCAGCCTGGCAACACGCCGCTTTGGCTGGGCAGCGCGCAGACCCTGCGTTACGAACGCCACTTCGAGTGGATCGGCATGTGGCACCCGCTGCGTGGCGTCGACCCGGCATTGAATGCCGTGAAGGAAGCCGTGCAGGACCTGCCGCAGCGCGAGGACGTGCACAGCGAAACCGGGTTGCCGGTGCTGCGGTTGAAGACTACAACGCCCTGACCGGTACCGGTGCGCGATCACCCACTGTAGAGCCGAGCCCATGCTCGGCTGCGCTTCCCACGATCCAACAAGCCGAGCATAGGCTCGGCGCTACAGTAGATCCACGCCATGCCTGGATGGGGATTCCACGGATACCCCAGCGTGTGCCCCAAGGTGCACATCCACCCGAGGATGGCTTCTACGGCATCCAGCCCAGCAACTGCTGCAGACGCTGGTGCGGATCATCCAGCTGCAGCAGCTGCAACCGCTGCTGCTCGCTCAGCGGCAGCAGCTCGGCCAGCCGCCAGCCGACCCAGCTGGCCTGGTCCAGCAACGCCGGATTGGCCGGCGCATAGGCCTCACCGGCCTGCTCGATGATGTGCCCCAGCACCGTGGCCAGCAGTGCATGCTGCGGCCGCAGTTCGTCATCGGGGTCTTCCTCGCACCAGCGCACATCGGCCACCACCAGCCCGTTGTCGCGCACGCGGGTGCGCTCGACATGGAAACGGCGGGTGCCGCGCAGGCGCAACTGCAGCACACCGTCGGCGCCGACATCGAAGTCTTCGATGCGCACCTGCACGCCATAGGCCGCCGGTGTTGCCGGGGCTCCCACTTCCTGGCCGTCGAGGATCAGGCAGACACCGAAGCCTTCGCCACTGCGGCCGCTGTCGCGCACCAGATCAAGGTAGCGCCGCTCGAACACGCGCAGGCCCACCGCCGCACCCGGTACCAGCGTGGTGTGCAGCGGAAACAGCGGCAGCGAACCGTCGACGCTCATCGGGCCTGCAGCGCGGCGAGGAAGCGGCGCGGTGCGCCGTCGAAGCCACCATTGGACATGAACACCACGTGGTCGCCGCGGCGCGCGCTGGTCTGCAGCTGCGCCAGCAGCGCGTCGGTATCCGGCACCGCGTGCGCTTCACCACGCACCGCGGCGATCACAGCGGCGGCATCCCAGGCCAGTTCCGGGCGGTGCAGGAACACCACGTCATCGGCCAGTGCCAGCGAAGGCGCCAGCGCCTGCGCATGTGCGCCCAGCCGCATCGAATTGCTGCGCGGCTCCATGGCAACCACGATACGCGCATCGCCGACCTTGGCACGCAGACCTTCCAGCGTGGTGGCGATCGCGGTCGGGTGATGGGCGAAATCGTCGTAGACGGTGATGCCCTCGTGGCTGCCGATCACTTCCATGCGGCGTTTGACGCTGCGGAAGCGCGCCAGCGCCGGGATCACCTCGGCCGGTGCCACGCCCACCGCATGCGCGGCGGCCAGCGCGGCCAGGCCGTTGAGCACGTTGTGCCGGCCCAGCAGCGACCACTGCACATCACCCAGCGCCTGCCCGCGGTGGTACACGCGGAACGCGCTGCCATCGGCAACCAGCAGTTCCGCATGCCATTCCAGGGTCGGGTCGAAACCGAAGCGCTCGACCGGGGTCCAGCACCCCATCGCCAGCACCTCGGCCACGTGCTGGTCCTCGCCGTTGACGATCAGGCGGCCACGCGCCGGCACCGTGCGCACCAGATGGTGGAACTGGCGCTGGATCGCCGCCACATCGGGGAAGATGTCGGCATGGTCGTATTCAAGGTTGTTGAGGATGGCCACCAGCGGCCGGTAGTGCACGAACTTGCTGCGCTTGTCGAAGAAGGCAGTGTCGTACTCATCGGCTTCGACCACGAATTCGCGGCCCTGGCCCAGGCGCGCGGAAACGCCGAAATCCTCGGCCACGCCGCCGATCAGGAAGCCCGGCGAACGCCCGGCGCTTTCCAGCAGCCAGGTGAGGATGGTGGTGGTGGTGGTCTTGCCATGGGTACCGGCCACGGCCAGGGTGTCGCGGCCCGGCAGTACCTGTTCAGAAAGCCATTGCGCGCCCGAAATGTAGCGCTGGCCGGCGTCGAGCACGGCCTCCACGGCCGCATTGCCGCGCGAGAGCGCGTTGCCGATCACCACTTCATCGGTTCCGGCCGGCACGCTGTCGGCGCGATAGCCCTGGTCCAGGGTGATGCCCAGCTGTTCCAGCTGGGTCGACATCGGCGGATAGATGGCCTGGTCGCTGCCACTGACCGTATGGCCGAGTTCCCGCGCCAGGGCGGCCACGCCGCCCATGAAGGTGCCGGCGATTGCAAGGATATGTACGCTGCTCATGACCGGGGATTGTGACCGATGACGGCTGTATAGGGCCAATGTCCGCCCCCGGGTAAGACAAGTCCTACACGGGATGTGAGAAAACTCCAATCTTCTGTCAGGGAATTCCCGATAGCGATGTTCTGTGAACCCGGACACAATTCGAACTGCCAGCCGCAGTACCCGAACCGGTCCTACTCCCCAAGAGGCCATCCCCAAGGGAGCTCATGCTGCGGGGCCCTGAGCAAGCCCTCTGCTGGCGCCTATGAAACGACACAGGCCTGATCCTCGCGGACCAGGCCTGTGTTTTTTCGCCCGAAGGGCCGGCAGCGGGCCGGCCCCGCCGGATCAGGCCTTGATCGCCGCCAGGATGCGGGCTTCGATCTCGTCCAGTTCGCCGACGCCGTCGACGCGGGCCAGGGTGCCACGGCCGGCGTAGAAGTCGACCACCGGGGCGGTCTGGTCGTTGTAAACCTGCAGGCGCTGGCGCACCGCTTCCGGATTGTCGTCGGCACGACCCTGTTCCTTGGCGCGACCGGCGATGCGGTCGACCAGCAGCTCGGTGGCCACGTCCAGCTGCACCACGGCATCCAGCGGCTGGCCGATCTTGGCCAGCAGGCCGTCCATCGCATTGGCCTGGGCCACATTGCGCGGATAGCCATCGAGGATGAAGCCCTTGGCGACATCGGCCTGGGTCAGGCGCGACTCCAGCATGCCCAGCAGGATGTCATCCGACACCAGGTTGCCGGCATCCATCACCGTCTTGGCCTGCTTGCCCAGCTCCGTGCCCGCGGCGATTTCCGCGCGCAGCATGTCACCGGTCGAAATGTGGGCGATCCCCAGCTTTTCCTTCAGGCGCGTCGCCTGTGTCCCCTTGCCCGAACCGGGCGGTCCCAACAGAACCAATCGCATTGACCTGACTCCAACGTGTTGAAAACAAAGAAGGTTCGCGTCCCGGACGGACCGGTATCGCTGCACCGCAATAGCGCCACTTTACCGCATCCGGGTAATGTCCCTGCAATGTCCTTTCCCCCGAGCAGGTAGACGCATGCGCAACGGTACTCTCCTCTACGCCCAATCCGGTGGTGTCACCGCCGTCATCAACGCCACGGCGGCGGCGGTGATCGAGCAGGCCCGGACCAAGGGCATCAAGGTGCTGGCCGCGCGCAACGGCATCCTCGGCGCGCTGCGCGAGGAACTGATCGACACCAGCAAGGAGAGCGCTGCGGCCATCCGCGCCCTCGCCCATACCCCGGGCGGCGCCTTCGGCTCGTGCCGGGTCAAGCTGAAATCGCTGGACGCCGACCGCGCCCGCTACGACCGCCTGCTGGAGGTGCTGCGTGCGCACGACGTGCGCTGGTTCCTCTACAACGGCGGCAACGACTCGGCCGATACCGCGCTGAAGGTCTCGCAGCTGGCCAAGGCCTCCGGCTACGACCTGACCTGCATCGGTGTGCCCAAGACCATCGACAACGATCTGGCAGTGACCGACACCTGCCCCGGCTTCGGCTCGGCGGCCAAGTACACCGCCGTGTCGGTGCACGAGGCGGCGCTGGACGTGGCGGCGATGGCCGAGACCTCCACCCGTGTCTTCATCTACGAGGCGATGGGCCGTCACGCCGGCTGGCTGGCTGCGGCCGCCGGCCTGGCCGGCAATGGCGAAGACGAAGCCCCGCACATCATCCTGCTGCCCGAGCGCGCCTACGACGAGACTGCGTTCCTGGCCAAGGTGAAGGCGGTGGTCGAGCGCGTCGGCTACTGCGTGGTGGTGGCATCGGAAGGCATCGCCACCGCCGACGGCCGCTTCGTCGCCGACGCTGGCGGCGGCAAGGACTCGTTCGGCCACTCGCAGCTGGGGGGCGTGGCCGCGCACCTGGCCGGCCGGGTCAAGGACCAGCTGGGCCTGAAGGTCCATTGGGCGCTGCCCGATTACCTGCAGCGCTCGGCCCGCCACCTGGCCAGCAGGACCGACTGGGAGCAGGCGCAGGCGGTCGGCAAGGCCGCGGTGCAGCTGGCGCTGAAGGGCCAGAACGGCGTGATGCCGGTGATCGTGCGCAGCAGCGACGCTCCCTACCGCTGGAAGATCGAAGCGGCGCCACTGTCGAAGATCGCCAACCACGAGAAGAAGATGCCGGCCGGCTTCATCCGCCGCGATGGCTTCGGCATCACGGCCAAAGCGCGTGCCTACCTGTCGCCGCTGATCAAGGGTGAAGCCCCGCTGCCCTACGGTGCCGATGGCCTGCCGAAGTACGTCACGCTGAAGAACGTGGCGGTGAAGCAGAAGCTGCCGCCGTTCGAGGGCTGACCCGAAAAAGGGGACGGAGGGGATTAAGTCGTATCTGCCCTCTGCCCCCTTCAGCGCCAGCAAAACGTCGAATACGACTTAATCCCCTCCGTCCCCTTTTCGTGGAGGAACATGATGGCACTGCGTGTTGTTCGACTCGGTACGCCGCGCGCCGCTGGCGAGGGCCTGCGCATCGGCACGGTGCGCAGGCCGCCACGTGGCGTGCCGCGCAGCGAGTTCGCCCGGCAGGACTGGTATGACGTCTGGTTCCCGACACTGTCACCCAGCGCGGAACTGGTGAAGCAGGCGCATGAGGCGAAGACGGCCGCCGACTGGAATGCGTTCTTCCGCCACTACAAGGCGGAGATGAAGGCGCCGGATGCGTCCCACTCGCTGGACCTGCTGGCTGCGATGTCGCAGAACAGCGACCTCAGCGTCGGGTGCTACTGCGAGGATGAGGCGCACTGCCACCGCAAGGCGCTGCGCGAGCTGCTGGTGGCGCGTGGGGCGACGCTGGCAGAGTGACGATTGCAGGGTTGCCGGCCAGCGGCCGGCACTACCCGCGGATGACCGCGTGGGTACACCGCCCACGCAATTTCAATTGCAGGCCTTGCCTTCCACCTGCAACTGCGCCGCAAACATCGTCACCTGCGGAATCTGGCCGGCCGCCGCCTGCTTCTTCGCCTCTTCCAGGTAGATGCGCGACTGGCCCTGCCCGTCCAGCTCGACCTTGTTGCTCGACGGCAGCCGCCACACGCGCACCACCGCCTGCTGCGCCGGGCACGCAGCGCTGGGCACACGGATCACATCATTGAGCTTCCAGCCCTTGTCGGCACTCGGCTGGGCCTTGGTGTAGTCGACGAAGCGCGCGCGCGGCTGGCATTGTTCGCTCGTACGCACCGCAGAGAAGCGATACGGTTCGGCGGCCTGGCCGGTGAATGCACCTTCCAGGCGCGCACAGGCCTCGGGGATCTGCCGCAGCGTATGCACCACGCCTACCGCCTGTGGTGCACCCACGGCGCGCTGCAGTTCCGGGGTTTCCGCCGCGAAGGCCGGCAGCGCCGGGACCAGGGCGGCGAGCATCAACAGGGAAAGGCGCATGGGGTATCTCCTTCAGGACTGTGCGCAGGCTTGCAGAGATTGGCTTAACGGGGTGCAAAGGCCGTTGGCTCGCGAATCATGCCCAGGGCCCGACGGCATGCGCCGCGGCTCCCAGGCGCCAGTCGAGCATGGCTCGACTCTACAAGTGGCGGCACGCATACTGCGGGCACCAGGGAATGCTGAACACCGCCATACGTCGGACGACCGCCAAGGTCGGTACGGGTTGGTTCCAGGCTGCAGCCCGTCGTCCCCCTCGTGGTGCCGTTCATCGCCACTGGATGCCTACATCCATTCTGCGGAGGGGTCTAATGCTGGAACGTCACGGGCTGTCATTGGCGCTGGGCTGCGCCATCCTCGCAATCCTGTTCGGAATCGTCTCGGCGCGCTGGATCCTGCGCCAACCCACTGGCAATGAACGCATGGTCGCGATCGCCACCGCGATCCAGGAAGGCGCGCGTGCCTATCTCAACCGCCAGTACCTGACCATCGGCGTGGCCGGCGTGGTGCTGTTCGTGCTGGTCGGGGTGTTCCTCAGCTGGTACACCGCGATTGGTTTCGCGGTTGGCGCAGTGCTGTCCGGTGCCGCCGGCTACATCGGCATGAACGTCTCGGTACGCGCCAACGTACGCACTGCCGAAGCTGCACGCCACGGCATCAGCGCCGCCATGGACGTCGCCTTCCGCGGCGGTGCGATCACCGGCATGCTGGTGGTCGGGCTGGGCCTGCTGGGTGTGGCCGGCTATTACGCGCTGCTGCTGCGCATGGGCCTGCCGATGGAGCAGGCGCTGCACGCGCTGGTCGGCCTGGCCTTCGGTTCGTCGCTGATCTCGATCTTCGCGCGCTTGGGCGGTGGCATCTTCACCAAGGGCGCCGACGTCGGCGCCGACCTGGTCGGCAAGGTCGAAGCCGGCATTCCCGAGGACGATCCGCGCAACCCGGCGGTGATCGCGGACAACGTCGGTGACAACGTCGGCGACTGCGCCGGCATGGCTGCCGACCTGTTCGAGACCTATGCGGTGACCGTGATCGCCACCATGCTGCTGGGCAGCCTGATGCTGGCCGAAGCTGGTGCCAATGCGGTGCTGTACCCGCTGGTGCTGGGCGGCGTATCGATCATCGCTTCGATCATTGGTGCGCTGTTCGTCAAGGTGAAGCCTGGCGGCTCGATCATGGGCGCGCTGTACAAGGGCGTGATCGTCTCCGGCGTGCTGGCCGCGATCGCGTTCTACCCGATCACCACCGGGCTGATGGCCGACAACGTGCACGGGCCGATGGCGCTGTACGGCTGCGCGCTGATCGGCCTGGTGCTGACCGGCCTGATCGTGTGGATCACCGAGTACTACACCGGCACCCAGTACAAGCCGGTGCAGCATGTGGCCCAGGCCTCGACCACCGGCCACGGCACCAACATCATCGCCGGCCTCGGCATCTCGATGAAGTCCACCGCGCTGCCGGTGGTGGCCGTGTGTGCGGCAATCTGGGGCGCGTTCGCACTGGGTGGGCTGTACGGCATCGCCATCGCCGCCACCGCGATGCTGTCGATGGCCGGCATGATCGTTGCCCTGGATGCCTATGGGCCGATCACCGACAACGCCGGCGGCATCGCCGAGATGGCCGAACTGCCCTCGGAGATCCGCGACATCACCGACCCGCTCGATGCCGTGGGCAACACCACCAAGGCGGTGACCAAGGGCTATGCGATCGGCTCGGCGGCGCTGGCCGCGCTGGTGCTGTTCGCGGACTACACGCACAACCTGCAGGCCGCACATCCCGGGCAGGAATTCCGCTTCGACCTCAGCGACCACACGGTGATCATCGGCCTGCTGATCGGCGGCCTGATTCCGTACCTGTTCGGTGCGATGGCGATGGAAGCAGTCGGTCGTGCGGCCGGCGCGGTGGTGGAAGAAGTGCGGCGCCAGTTCCGCGAGATCCCCGGCATCATGCAGGGCACCGGCAAGCCGCAGTACGACAAAGCGGTGGACATGCTGACCCGCTCGGCGATCCGCGAAATGATCGTGCCCTCGCTGCTGCCGGTGGCGGTGCCGGTGGTGGTCGGCCTGCTGCTGGGACCGCGCGCGCTGGGCGGGCTGCTGATCGGCACGATCGTGACCGGCCTGTTCGTGGCCATTTCGATGACCACCGGCGGCGGCGCCTGGGACAACGCCAAGAAGTACATCGAGGATGGCCATTTCGGCGGCAAGGGCAGCGAAGCGCACAAGGCCGCGGTGACCGGCGATACCGTCGGTGACCCGTACAAGGACACCGCGGGGCCGGCGATCAATCCGCTGATCAAGATCATCAACATCGTGGCGCTGCTGCTGGTGCCGCTGCTGTAAAGGCCTTCTGTAGGGCCGAGCCCATGCTCGGCTCAACGGCTTCGCGGGATCGGAGAACAGCCGAGCATCGGCTCGGCTCTACAAGGTCAACGCCCGCGCAGGAAGAACGACACCGGCACCATCACTTCCACCGGGTCGCCGGCCACTTCGGCCGGCGGCGCCGGTACCGGGCTGGCGCGCTGCACGGTATCCAGCGTCTCCTGGTCGAGCAGTTCGAAGCCGCTGCCGCGGCCCAGCTTCAATCCGGATACCGCACCATCGCGGGCGACGGCAAAACGCACGTACACCACGCCCTGCTGGCGCAGTCGTTCGGCCTGGCGCGGATAGCGCCGGTGCTTCTGCAGATGCCCCAGCAGGCGGCCTTCCCAGGTCGCCTCGGCACGACTGCGTTCGCCGGCCGTGGTCTGCGGCGCGGTATAGCGTGCGGCCGCATCGGCGGCGACCTGCGGCGGTGCGCTGGTCTGCGCGACATTGGCGTCGGCAGTATCCGGCGAGGGCGCCGGCTCAGGTGTGCGCGGCGGCGGCAGGTCACCCTGCGGCTGCACCGGTGCCTTCGGCTGCTCGCGTAGCGCCGGCTTCGGCGCCTGCCGCTGCTGTTGCTGCTGCAGGGACCCGGTTGCCAGCTCGCGCCGCGGCACCGGGGGCGCCTGTGCCATCGGCGCCAACTCCAGCATCAACGCCGCGGGCGCCGCTACGGTAGCCACCGCCGGTGCGCACGCCGCCCACCAGCAGGCCACGCCAATCAGCAGCGCATGCACCAGCAGTACGATCGCCAGGCTGGTCGCCCAGCGCCGCAGTCCGCTCATCGCGCGCCCTGCTCCAGTCCAACCAGTGCCACCTTCAGGTAGCCCGCAGCACGCAGCGCATCCAGTGTTGCCATCAATTCACCGTAAGGCACGCGGGTATCGGCGCGCAGGAACAGGCGTTGCGCGGTGTCGCCGTGGGTGGCTACCTGCAGCGCAGCGGCCAGCCCGTCGCGTGCCACCGCCTGCTCGCCGACACGCAGCGACAGATCGGCCTGCACTGTGACGTACACCGGTGCCTGTTCCGGCGGCGTGGCACTGGCACTGCTGGCCGGCAGCTGCACCGGTACCGACACGGTGGCCAGCGGTGCCGCCACCATGAAGATGATCAACAGCACCAGCATCACATCGATGAAGGGCGTGACGTTGATCTCGTGCGCTTCTTCCGGCGTGTCGTCGCGGTCGGACGCGGTCCTGATCGCCATCGCCGCGCCTCAGTGCACCGCACGCAGCGGCGTCGCTGCGCTGCGCGAAGCGGCACGATCGAGATCGCGCGAGACCAGCTGCTGCACGGCCGCCGACAGATCGCCAAGCAGCCCCCGCAAGCCGACCAGCACGCGGCTGAAGTGGTTGTAGACCAGTACCGCCGGAATCGCGGCGACCAGGCCGAGCGCGGTGGCCAGCAGCGCCTCGGCGATGCCGGGCGCGACCACCGCCAGATTGGTGGTGTTGCTGTGGGCGATGCCGATGAAGCTGTTCATGATGCCCCACACCGTGCCGAACAGGCCCACGAACGGCGCCACCGCACCGATGCTGGCGAGCACGCCGATACCGCGCCGCTGCACGCGTGCGGTTTCCAGCTCGATGCGATCCAACCGCGACGCCACGCGTTCCTTGGTGCCGTCGCGGCTGTCCAGCTCCTGCGACAGGCGCAGTTCGGTGCGTGCGGCGTCCAGCATCGCCAGTGCGGTGCCTTGCTGCAGGCTTGCCGCTTCGCTCTGCGCCGGCAGCTGTGCAGACTGCAGCAACAGCGCGCGCGCCGCCCGCAGCTGCCGCGCTTGCCGGGCCAGTTCCCAGCCCTTGGCCAGCAGCACGGTCCACGTGGCCAGCGACGCCAACGCCAGCGCGATCATCACGGCCTTCACCACCACATCGGCGGCCAGGTACATGCCCCACGGCGTCAGTGCGGGGGCAGCCACGGGGGCCAGGTCAGCAGGCAGCATCGTCTCGGGTTCCATCTGTATCGGGGGGCACGGCACGGCGGCGGGCCGCGCGCGGATCGTTGGCGTCGTCCACTTCCACCAGCGGCGTGGGTTCAATGCGTGGTGCGGGTCGACTGAGCACATAGCCGGCACTGACCGCGAAGAACAGTCCCACGCCCAGCAACAGGCGCCACGACGGATGCGCGCCCCAGCAGAACATCGCGAAGCCGACCGCCATGCCGGCGCTGGCAAAGGCCTTGCCCTTGCGCGACACCGCGCCCTGCTCGCGCCACAGCCGAAGTGATGGGCCGTAGCGCGGATGCGACAGCAGGCGCTGCTCGAACTTCGGCGAGCTGCGCGCGAAGCAACCCACGGCCAGGATCAGGAAAATGGTGGTCGGCATCACCGGCAGCAACGCGCCAATCACCCCGAGGCCGACCATCAGCCAGCCCAGCGCGAACCAGAGCCAGCGCATCAGCGCTGCACCCGCGGGTGGCGGGCGTTCATCAGGCGAATTCCACTTCAACGTGCCCGTGCACGCTGCGGAACGCGGCATCGGCAGCGTCGATCACCTGCTGCTCCTGCTCGGCGCTCAGCGGCACCGCGTCCAGCGCGGCGGTGAACTCGCGCCAGTGACGGGCGGCGCCATCCGGATGCGCGGCCAGGTGGCGGGCACCGAAGTCACGGTCCAGCCCGAGCTTGGCCGCCATCTTGTACAGGATGGTACCGCCCAGGTTGGAGCCTTCGGCCACGTACAGCCAGCCCAGCGCGGCCGGCAACGCGAGATCCGACGGCAGCGCGGCGATGTCCGCCCCCGGCAGGGTCTGCTCCAGGTCCTGCAGGTCACGTGCCACCTGGGTCAGGCGGCGGCGCTCGCCGAGATCGGGCAGCAGTGCGTCCAGTGCAGGGTTGGCGTACAGCGCGTCGATGCTGCGGTGGAAGCGGTACTGCACGCGCAGGAAACGGGCGAAGTTGCTGCGGTCGGCGAAGATGTCGCCGGCCATGATGCGCTTGTCCAGGGCGCCGTGGCTGTCGCGGGTGGCAGCCTTGAGCCGCAGGCTGCGGCTGTCTTCAGGGGCAATGTGTGCGTTCATGGGGGATGCCAAAGGGGTCGTCGTGCTGTAGACGTTCGCCGCGGGGCTTTCCCCAAGCTCGTCTGCGCCGATAATGAGGCATCCCTTCTTCCCGCAGGAACCGACGATGATCACCACCGAACCGCGCATGACCAACCTGTTCCTGCAACTGGGCCTGGATGCCAGTGCCGAGGGCATCGCCCGCTTCATCCGCGAGCACCAGCTGGCCACCGATGTGGATGTGGTCGAGGCACCGTACTGGAACGATGCCCAGCGCCAGTTCCTGTCTGAATCGCTGCAGGCCGATGCGGCGTGGAGCACCGTGGTGGATGAGCTGAACGAGTCGCTGCACGAAGATGCAGTGAAGGCCGCGACCGGGCTGTAAGCGTTCGCCGGGCATGGCCCGGCGCTACCGATTACGCGGCACTGTAGATCCACGCCATGCGTGGATGGCCGGACCCGATGGGGTCAGAGCCCTTTCCGCAGGAAAAGGATCCGACCCCGCTGGCAGATCACCCGTGGATCAGTACTTCCAGGTCAACGCCAGGCGCGCGGTGCGGCCCGGGGCCGGCATCACGCCCAGGGCGAGCGGGTCCAGGTAGTAGCGGTCGGTCAGGTTGTCCACGCCCGCTTCCACCGACCACTGGTCATTGAAGTTCCAGCTGGCGAACAGGTCGACCAGCGTGGTCGGCCGGTACAGCTGCTGGATCGCCGAGAGGCCAACGTTCCATTCCTTGTCCAGCTTGCTGATCGGGCCGGCGTTGTGGATCACACGGGTACCGAAGGTCAGGCGCTCGTCGAACAGGCGCGAGCCCAGGGTCAGGTTGACCATGTAGCGAGGCGGGTTCTGCGTGTTTGTGTACGAACCCTCGAAGCCGCCATCCACGCAGTCCGGCGTGCCGGCCAGCTCCGCGTTCCTGCGCTGCACGCCATAGGCGCGGCGCTCGGCGGCGATGTCCGGCGCGCAGGTCTTGGCCTTGAAGTAGTAGTGCGCGGACAGATCGGCGAACACCTTGCCGCTGTCATAGCTGGACTGGAACTCCAAGCCCGACACCTTGAACTGGTCGACATTGCGGATCAGGCCCGCCGACAGCGTGCGGTAGTCGCGGGTGATCAGATCGTCGATGCGGGTATCGAAGTAGGCCAGCTTCAGCGCCAGGCGATCACCGGCAGTGAACAGGTCGTAGCGGATGGTGCTCGCGCCGATTTCCCAACTGCGCGCGCGCTCCGGCTTCAGCTCGCCCACCGGCTTGGCGGCAGTGAACAGGCCCAGCGTGGTCTCGAACAGGCTCGGCAGCTTGGTGCCCTCGGCGTACTTCACGTAGACCATGGTGTCTTCGCTGAAGCGGTAGGCGACGCTGGCGGTCGGCGAGAACGCGTTGTCGCGACGGCGGATCGGCTGCGACCAGGTCCAGCTGACCGGCACTTCCAGATCCTGCGGCTTGCCGGCGTCATAGAAGTTCCAGCCCGCGATGTCGGCCACGGTGCCCTTCTTGTACGGCGACGCCAGCAGCGAGGCCTGGGTGAAATTGCCGTTGGCGTCCGGATACCAGTTCAGCAGCGCGATGCGCTTGGCACGCCACGACGGCAGCGCCGGGTTGCCATTGAGCAGTTCGGTATAGCGGTACCGGCCCTGCACCTCGTAGGCATCCGGCGTTGCCAGGCGGTTGCGGTCGTGCACATCCACCCGGTTCCAGCGGCCACCGGCCAGCAGCTCCCAGTGTTCGTCGGGCTGCCACTTCAGCGACGCCACGGCACTGTATTCCTTGCGCTCGGCGTTGCGCAGGAAGCGGTTGTTGACCAGGTCATCGTGCATGACCGGGCCGGAGCTGCCTGGTGCAATGTCCTCATCGCTGTAGGACAGGCCGTAGTCCAGCGTGAACGCCCCGGCACGGGTGTCGAACTTCGACGTGTTGCTTGCATCCAGGTTCAGGCGCTTCTGCCGCAGCGGGTTGCGATACGCATCCTTGTAACCGGGGTCACCGCTGAAGCTCGGGGCGTCATACCACTCGGTGCGGCGGTCGAAGTACCACGGGGTGATGCCGGTCAGGCTGTTGTACATCACGCTGTCGGTATCGGTGTACGCAGCATTGACACGCAGGTCGACCAGATCGCTGTCCGGGTTGAAGCGGTAGCGCAGGTTGTAGCTGTCCATGTCGACATGGCCCGGGTCCCACTGCGGAATGCGATCGCGGTCGACGCGGATGATCTGCGAGGCCATGATCTCGCCAGCGGTGCCTTCGTAGCGACGGTAACCGGCTTCCAGCGTCTGCGCGTCATCGATGCGCCAGGTGCCTTTGAGCAGCGCCGACTTCGAGCGCGACGAGGTGTTGAACACTTCGGTACGCGGCGGATTCAGCGGCGCCAGCGTGCGACGGGTCTGCGGGAAATCATCGTAGCCGTGCTTGCCGGAGAAGTAGTTGCCGTTGTCACGGTAGGCATAGGCGGCGACCAGATCGAAGCGGTCCCAGTGGCCGGCGCCGGCCACGTTGAAGAACTGGCTGCCGGTAGCGCTGCGGTCGCTGCGCGGCGCGGCGCTGTAGGCCGGCAGGTTGTTGGCGCTGCCATTGGCCAGGCCGCCACGCACGCGCACGCCGAAGTCGCGCCCCTCGCGCAGCACGTCACCGATCTTCAGCGTCTCCATTTCGACCACGCCGCCAATGCCACCGGAGGCGTTGGCCTGCAGGCTCGGGCCCTTGGTGATGGTCAGGCTGGAGATCAGGTCCGGGTCGAGATAGGTGCGCTGCGACTGGCCGGCATAGCCACGGTAGGTGTCCATGCTGGACTGGCCACCGTCGATGATCACCGGCACGCGGCCCTGGCCCTGGATACCACGGATGTTGACGTCGAACCCATTGCCCACGCGCGGGTCACCGGCGGTGACGCCGGCCACGCCCTTGACGATGTCGCCGTTGGAGGTGCCGCGGAAACGCTCCAGCTGCGTGCGGTTGAGCGTGGTGGTGGAACCGACGCTGCGATAGCTGTCGAGCAGCCGCGCTTCGTCACTGCCTGCGCCGCCGTCGACACGGTCGCCGGCCACGCTGAGCGTATCGGTGACGATCACACCGCTGTCGGCCTGGACCGGCGTTGCCGCTTCCAGGGTCACCGCATCGGCACTGACCCGGCGCATCGCCAGCCCGCTGCCCTGCAGCAGCTGCTGCAGCGCCTCGTTGGCCGACAGGCTGCCGTTGACTGCGCGCGAGGTCACTCCCTGGGCGAGGGTGGCCGGATACACCACCTGCACGCCGGACTGGCGCATGAAGCTGCGCAGTGCTTCGTCCAGCGGCTGCGCCGGAATGTCAAAGCGCTGCACGGCAGCGTGATTGCCGGTGGCGCTCTGTGCCAGCACGGACGGTGCGGCGCTGGCCAGGCCGGCGGCCAGCAGGGCGATGCACAGGCGGGACGGGCGCGGCACGCGGCCCAGGCGGTGGGAGTCGAACATGGGGAACCTGTCAGGTAATCGGTGCCGCAGGCGCGGCGTCATCCGCAACACAGGCGGACACGGCGACGTACGTGGCGGCGGCGGGTACGTTCGCGGGGTAAGACGGGTGGCGCGGCAGGAACCCCAAGAGGGATTTGCGATCGCGGTGGGTGCCGACCGTTGACCGGCACAATGGGATCACCGCGACGATCATCCACGCATGGCGTGGATCTACTGGACGATGGCGACGCCGAATGGAAGGCGGGTAACCTGCAATCCCGCCGTTGCCGCCAACGCGTCCAGCGCCTGTTCCGGGCGATCGATGCGCAGCGCGGCACTGACCGCCGGCAGCCGCGACAGATCGCCGCGCACGAAGGTCGGGCCGGCACGGTAACGCCCCACCCACTGCACGGCGTCGGCGACGCTGGCCTGCTCCAGCAGCAGTTCGCCCTGCCGCCACGCGCCGACACTGTCGGCAGCCACGTCCTGCAGGCGCGTCACGCCACTGTGTTCGCCATAGATGGCACGCTGGCCCACCCGCAGATACGTCCAACCACCGTCAACCGGGCTGGCCACGCGCACCCTGCCCTGTCCGACCTGGGTTTCCACCTGGTCGCTGTCGCGTGCGACGGAGAACGCGGTCGAGATGTCCTCGACCACGCCATTGCCCGCACGCACGCTGAAACGCCGCTGCGCATCCGGGCTGACCTCGAACCAGGCGCGCCCGCGCAGCAGCTCGATCTGGCGTGCATCCGCATCGAACCGCACGGCGATCGCGCTGTCCGCATCCAGCACCGCCCGGCTGCCATCGGGCAGCCGCACGTCCTGCACGACATGCGTACTACGGTGATCGGCCTGCAGGCGCAACGAGGCTTCCGGCCATGCCACCAGCATCGCCAGCGCGGCCGCCGCAGCCATCGCCCATCGCAGCCGCTTTGGGGGCCGGCGTTCGACGCGCCCGGCCTGCGGCCGCGGCCCGACACTGCGCCACAACGCGCGCTCGTGTTCGAAGGCGCGACGGTGCCCAGGCTGCTGGAGCCAGTGTTCGAACTCATCCATGCGCACATCGCTGATATCGCCTGCGGCCAGCCAAGCGATCCAGCCCCGGGCCTGTTCGGCCAGGGCATCGTCATTGGCGGCGGGCAGCATGTTCGGCGGGCTCATCGGCTGGCAGACAGGCGCATTCAAGCGCGGGCGGGGGAACTAGACCGCATCCTCGGTCCAGTGATCAAGACGTTTCAGCGCGGGCCAGCCCCAAGCCGGGGTGATCATCGGCCGCTGCGCGCCCAGGCCAGGCGTTGCAACGCGGTGCGTACATGGTTCTCGACCGTGGTCACCGACACGCCCAGGCGGCGTGCGATCTCGGCCTGGGTCAGGCCCTGCAGGCGGTTGAGCCGGAAGATGGTGCGGGTCGGCTCCGGCAGGTGTCCCGCCGCGTCAAGCACCCGCTGCAGCTCGTCCTGGGCCATCGCCTGTTCCTCGGTCGAGATCACCTCGTCCGGCCCCCACAGGTAATGGTCGGCCAGCAGGCGGTTGCGCCGGGTCGATTCGCGGCCATGGTCGGTCGCCAGGTTGGCGGCCAGCCGGTAGAGATAGGCGCGCGGGTTGTCGATGGCCTGGCTGTCGTCAACCCTGCGGGCCTTGAACCACACGGCCTGGATCACGTCCTCGGCGCCATTGTCGCCCCCGAGGATGCGCTGCACCCGGCGCAGCAGCGCAGGCCGCTCGCGGATCAGCAGTTCAGTGAGGGAGGCGGCATTGGAGGACATGCGCGGAACCGGGACGACAGGCGGAAGGCGCCGCGCATGCTACTCCGTTAATGAGAATCAGTCACGTTCGCATCAGTGGATGCAGCCGGTCAGCCCGTCATAGACGCTCTCCGACGTGCCGGGCAAGGGATCGTGCAGCGGATTGCGGGCCGCCAGCGCCGCGTGGAAGTCCTCCACCGGAGTGCCGGGCACCAGCGGCAGCCGGCACAGCCAGGTCGGCTGCCGGGCCACGATCGCACCGTCATGCCGCGACACGGCCAGGTCACTGGCGGCAAATGCCCAGAGGCACTCATGCACCGTGCCGCGCACCGCGTCCACCGAACACCGCAGGCGCAGCGCACGGATGTCGCTGTACTCACCCTCGCAGAAGGTGTCTCCGCAGATCCTGTCGAAGCCATGCTGCAGACGGCCTTCCAAGGCAAAGAAGCGATCCCAGTTGGCTTCCTGCCGCGGGTAATCGATCAGGTCGACGTAGGGGAAGGCCTGGGCTGCGGGGGCCATCAGCAGCGCGCAGAACAGGCCGGAAGACAGGGCAGGAAGTCTCATGCGGCAACTCCTCGGGAAGGTGCATCCAGCCTGCGCCCCCATGCCTGCCGGCCCCATCGGTCCATCCCGGCCAGCAGCGTCGGCCCCTGCCTCGACCTGCCGTCAGCCCCCTCCCCTGCACAGCGCCCGGCAAAGGCATAAAATGGGGGGCTATCCGTCTACATCCCCCACCTGGAGCACGACCATGGGTCTGGAACTCGTCTCGCCCGGCAAGAACCCGCCGGAAGAAATCAACGTCATCATCGAGATCCCGAAGGACTCGGAGCCGGTGAAGTACGAAGTGGACAAGGAAACCGGCGCGATCTTCGTCGACCGCATCCTGTCCACCCCGATGCGCTACCCCTGCAACTACGGCTACGTGCCGAGCACCCTGTGCGGCGACGGCGACCCGGCCGACGTGCTGGTGGTGCTGCCGCTGCCGCTGGTGCCGGGCTCGGTCGTGCGCTGCCGTCCGGTCGGCGTGCTGAAGATGAGCGATGAGGCAGGCAGCGACGAGAAGATCCTGGCCGTGCCGGTGTCGAAGATCTTCAGTGGCTACGCCCACGTTGAAGACATCGCGCAGGTCTCGAGCCACTGGCTGGAGCGCATCGGCCACTTCTTCGAGCACTACAAGGACCTGGAGAAGGGCAAGTGGGTCAAGCTCGATGGCTGGGGCGGCGCCGCCGAGGCCAAGCAGATCCTGATCGAGGCGCACCAGCGCCATCTCGACAGCAAGGCCTGAGCCTGAACCGGATCGCTCCGGCATGCCGTGCCGGAGCGATGCGGGTCACGTTTCATGATGACGGCACATCACTCTTGCCGTCGTATTAGGTAAATTGCGTCACTTCACACGTCATCGACATCCATCGTCGAGACAGCCAGGGGAATGTGTCGTGCGTATTCTGCTTGTTGGGGATGCAGCCAGCCTGCCGGCTGAGCTGACCGAATTCATTGCCGATCTTGGGGAAGACTGGCAGCCGCTGACCGCCACCGATGGCCAGGCCGCGATGACCGCGGTTGCCACGCAGGGCGTGGACGCGGTGATTGTCTGCCCGCAGCTGCCGGACCTCAATGCCACCACGCTGCTCGGCCAGATCCGGACCCTGCGTCCGGAAACCATCCGCATCGCGCTGGTGGACGCCCAGCATGGCAACCGGCCGCCGCCGGCACGCCTGATCGGCGTTGCCCATCGCTTCCTGCCGTTGCCACTGGCGCCGGAAGTGCTTCTGGAAGCGCTGACCAGCCTGGAAGAGCTGCGCGAAGTGCTGGACAGCCCGCGCCTGCGCGATGCCATCGGCCGCATCGAGAAACTGCCGTCGCCGCCGCACCTGTACCTGAGCCTGACCCAGGCGCTGGAGCATGACGACGATGCCGACAGCGCAGACGTCGCCAAGCTTGTGGCTGCCGATCCGGCCATCGCCGCCAAGGTGCTGCAGCTGTCGAATTCGGCGTTCTTCAGCCAGGGCCGCACCATCGCCGACCTGCGCACCGCAGTGACCCGGCTGGGCCTGGCAACACTGCGCGACCTGGTACTGGCCAGCGAAGTGTTCTCGGCGCCGACGCTGTCGACCGCCGAACGCAACTCGCTGCAGCAGCGCGCCCTGCTCGCCTCGCGGCTGGCCGCACGCCTGCTGCCCGAATCCAGTGCCGAACTGGGCGCAACCGCGGCACTGCTGGCCGACATCGGCCTGCTGCTGCCCGGCGTACGCAACGAGCGCACCGAGCCGTCGCTGGCCGGCGATACCCGTCCGGGCCACGCCGAAGCCGGTGCCTACCTGTTGGGGCTGTGGGGCCTGCCGATGCCGATCATCGAAGCCGTGGCGTTCCACCTGCAGCCGCAGCGCGCCAACACGCGCAGCTTCTGGGTGACCGGTGCGGTGCATGTGGCGCTTGCGCTGGTCAACGGCGATCCGGTGGATGAGGACTACCTGCAGCGCGCGGGCGTGCTCAACAAACTGCCGCAGTGGCGCGAACATGCCAACAGCCTGATGGGGCTCACGCCCAGCGAAGCCTGACCACACCGGCAATGCATGCGATGAAGGCGCGCCCGCAAGGACGCGCCTTCGTTGCATCAGGGCTGCGCGCAGTGGTCGTACACGCAGCGTTCGAAGAGAAGCTGGCAGTACGCCGCATCTTCGCCGGCCTTGATGCAGTCGCTGCGCACTTCGGCGCAATAGCGTCCATTGGCACACACCAGCGGGCCGGCCGACACACTACCGGCCAGGCTCAGGACGGCAAGAACTGCAGCAGCGAACATCCGTGGCATCGCATTTTTCATTTCGCGCTCTCCTTGGTCCGGAATGGACCTCCGCGACCGTACCAGCGGTCCAATTGCGACAAGCGTGACCCCTGTCGCTGAACCGCCCGATTCAGAGTTTCCCGACCCGGCTCTGCCAAACGCAAAGAGGACGGGCCTTGCGGCCCGCCCTCCTCGTCTTGCCTTCAGGCTTCGATGGATCAGAAGCGCTGGTTGTACTGGATGAACAGGAAGCGGTCGTAATCCAGCATCGGGTCCAGCTGCACGGCACTGGCGTTGGTCACCGCGTAGGTGATCGGCGGAGTCTTGCCGAACACGTTGCGGGCACCGACGGTCACGCTGCCGTTCCACGGGGCCTGCCAGGTGGCCGAGATGTCGTGATAGACGATTGCGCCCTTCTTGTTGGCACCCAGGCCACCGCTCCAGCCACCGTTCTCGGTGTAGTAATCCGGCTGGTTGCACTCCAGGCCATTTTCCTGGTCGTAGCAGAAGTCGCGGAAGCCGCCGTAGTAACGCATGGTCCAGGTGGCCGACAGGTCGCCCTTGGTCCAGGTAGTCGCCAGGGTGCCGCGGACACGCGGGTAGTTCCAATAGCCTGCGTAGTCATCCCATGCAGCACCCTTGGTGGCCTGCTGACGGAAGCTGGTCAGGTAGTTGGTGTCCAGGTTGAACGACAGGGTACCGAAGCTGTATTCCGGCATACGGTAGCGGACGCCGAAGTTGTAGCCTTCGGTTTCCAGCGAGCCCAGATTGGCGTTGCCGCGGCTCAGGCCGGTGACCTGCTGGCCATTGGCAACGTCGCCACGGCTGTACTGGTCACAGAAGGCCTGCACACCGTTCTGGTAGCACTGGTTCAGCACGTAGTTCGCCGACAGCGCGGTGATCACGTTGTCCACGGTGATCTTGTACCAGTCCAGCGAGACGTTCAGGCCGCTGACGAAGCTCGGGCTCCACACCAGGCCCGCGGTGCGGGTCTTGCTGGTTTCCGGCTGCAGCTTGTCGTTGCCCACGCCCGAGTTGAACGGGTTGTTACCCTGGGTGTCACGGGCACTGATCGGACGACCAGCAGCGTCGGTCTGACGGAAGTCGGACGCCAGGCCTTCAGCACCGCAACGGGCGGCAACGGCCGGGTTGCTGCGCTGGCCGAACACGGCATCACACGGATCGGTGAACTTGTCGAAGGTCTGCGAACCACCACCGAAGGTGTCGTCCAGGGTCGGGGCACGGAAGCCCTCGCCGTAGGTCGCACGCACCAGCAGGTCGTCGATCGGCTTCCAGGTCACGCTGAACTTGCTGTTGACCGTGTTGCCGAACTTGTCGTAGTCCGAGTAGCGGCTGGCGACATCCAGCGACAGCTCCTTGGCACCCGGCAGGTCACGCAGCAGCGGCACCATCAGTTCCAGGTAGAACTCGTTGGTCTTGTACTTGCCTTCGGTCGGCTGCGCGGCCAGCTCGGTGGTGTAACCCGAGGAGGACAGTGCGTCCGGATGATCGTAGCCCGACACTTCGCGATGCTCGTAACCGGCAGCGAAGGCGAACTCGCCCGCATCGCCCGGCATGTCGAACAGCGAACCGGTGATGTTGGCGAAGTACTGCTTGCTCTTGCTCTGCCCGGTCGAGTTCAGCAGGGTGTTGATGTACTTCAGCGCATCCGGGGTCGCGGCGCTGGCGCCGCCCAGCAGGTCGAACGGGACGCAGCTGCCCGGGCTGGTGCCCAGCGCGATCGGGTTGGCAGCGGTGCCGCACTGGGCGACGCCGTTGGCGTTGATGAACGACGGGCCGAGGGCATTCTTCAGGGCCAGCAGGTTGATGTTGCCCGAGCTGGTCTGGGTCACGTCGAACTGGTTGTAGTTGATGCCCACATCCCAGTCGAACGGACGGTTGTTGAAGTCGAAGTTGCCTTCCAGGGCCGCGTCGAAGTGCAGCGACTTGACGTTGTTCTGGGTGATGCGCGGCAGTTCGAAGATACGACGGCCCCAGCCACCGATGTCAACGCCGGCGCCCGGGTTGGCCCAGTTGCCCAGCGGGTTGTAGATGCTGTCCTTGCTGATCGCCACTGGGAACTGCGGCTGCGAGGTGCCGGTCAGCGGGTAGCCGGCGATCTGGCGCTTGGAATCGCGCTCGGAGTACATCGCCGTCGACTTCAGACGCAGGTTGTCGTTGATGTCGTAGCTGGCCGAGGTGAACATGGTCTTCGACTCAGCGCCCTGGTTCAGCATCATCTGCTGCGAGGCGTTGTAGTAGTCGTCCAGACCAATCAGGTGGTAGTTGTTGAAGTTGTTCGACGGCTGGCCAACGCCGACCGGGGTGTCCCACGAACCGGTGTGGTTGACCACCCAGGTGTTCGGGACCCACTTGCCAGCCTTGTTGTATTCGCCAGCACCGGCGGTGCCTTCGGCACGCGGATCGGTGAAACGGCCCCACGGGCCAGCCGGGCTCAGACCGTCTTCCTTGTGGCCCTGGCCATAGGAGTACTGGGTCAGGCCACGATCCTTGGCCCACACCGGATCTTCCTTGATGTAGTTCGCGCCGAACACGATCGAGGAGCGCTCGCCGCTGGCACCCAGGGTCAGGCTGTACTGGGTCTTGGAACCGTCGCCGTGGCTGTTCTGGCCATAGTAGGCACTGGCCTCGGCGCCGTCGAAGTTCTTGCGCAGGATGATGTTGACCACGCCGGAGATGGCGTCGGAACCGTAGATCGCCGAGGCGCCGTCCTTCAGGACTTCAATGCGCTCGATCAGCGAGGTCGGGATGGTCGACATGTCGGTGAAGCCGGCCAGGCTGGTGCTCCAGCGCTTGCCGTTGACCAGCACCAGCGTGCGCTGCTCACCCAGGTTGTACAGGCTGACGTACTGGCCGCCCTGTTCCGGGTTGGACGCCAGCACGGCCGCCTTGCTGAAGGTCTGGGTGCCTGCCACGGACAGGTTCTGCAGCAGGTCGCCGACGCTGACCAGGCCCGAACGCTGGATGTCCTCATGGCTTACGGTGAGGACCGGCTGGGAGGTTTCCACATCCACCGAGCGGATGCGGGAGCCGGTGACTTCCAGGCGATCAAGGGTGGTCGGGGCACTGGCTTCCTGTGCGGAAGCAAATGCCGGTGCCAGCGCCAGCGCAATGCCGGCGGGCAGCAGGCCCAGCCGCACGGCAGGGGTGCGAACGTTCATCAATCTCTCCAAGGTACGTGTTAGTAGCGTGTTAAAACGCTCCAGCACGTTACGATTGCGTTGCGATGCTGTATTTGCGCGACCCAACCGGAGACTTTGCAGAATGTGGCGGGAGCAAGCCACCGTTCTCCCTGAACCGGGAAGCAGACTGCCCGTAGCGGGCGCGGAAGGCCCTGGCGAAGCTGCAGCAGTTGTCGAATCCGCTGGCTGCAGCGACCTCGCCCACCATCATGTCGGTGTCGCGCAGCAGATCGGCGGCCCGCTCGAGGCGCAACCGTGCCGAAAGCGACTGGGGGCTCTCTTCATACAGGCTCTGGAAGGTCTTGGAGAGGTACCAGCTGGAGAAGTTGGTCAGCTCGGCGAGTTCGCCGATCCGCACTACGCGGTGGCTGTTGCCCTCCAGATAGAGACGGGCACGCTGCATGCGGCCGAACACCTGGCGCTTGCGGCTGCGCGAGCGACCGGGGCAGCGCTGTACGTTGTCGGCCAGGTCACGCTGCAGGCCGGCCAGATGCAACAGCAGCGGGCGCAGCGCCTGCGCAGGCAGGCCGCTGTCGAGCGCATCGCGCCACAGGCGCAGGGCAACGCGGGCGTCGCCGCGGCTCATGCGACCGCGACCGGCATACAGGCCGCAATCGGCCATCTCGGACAGCACCCGCATCGCCTCCGCATTCAGGCTGAGGCCCACGCACAGTCCGTTACGGCCGGCCTGCACCAGCGGGCGCGACTCCTTCTCGAAGGCGATCCACTCACCATGGCGCAGGCGGAAACGCCCTTCCTTGGCTTCCACCCAGGAACTGCCCCGGACCTGAAGCCAGACCGTGAAGCTTGACCCTGCCGTCTGCAGGCTGCCGAGCCGGGCCACGCCCATGCAGGTCGGCGCGAGATCGTCGAGCGCCTTGTCGAGGGAGACGGTTTGGCCACGATCGGCCAGCGAGAGTTGACGCATGGGGCACCACGGGTTTGCCTGATACAGGCTTCCGTTTTGCCTAATCAGGCGTCAGCCCGTCAGGAAAATCCGCCGAGATCGCCACGAATTCGCGGCGAGAACTCCACGAAGAAATCACGAAGAGATATTTTTCTTCAGGATCAATGACTTGAGAAATGCCGGGAACAGTGCTGGCGTCGACCGGGGCAGCTGCATGACGCCGATGTCGGCACCATCGCTGACCGCCAGGGCGACGTACAGATCCCGGCCATCGGCGCTGGCACTGATACCGTTGCCCGCGCTGAGCCGCTGCCGGTCCAGGCAGCGCTCGGGGGCTTCGGTCCCGGCCTGGATATGGATCAAGGTCGTACCGCACTCGGTCGAGTTGCCGAGATACCCGATGCCGCCGGTGCCTGCCACCGTCCAGGTGCGATAGCGCCAGCGGCTGGGCCTGTCTTCACTGACCTGCTGCACGCTGGCCGGGGACAGCGCCGCATCCACCGACCACAGGCCACCGGACGCCAGGCGGGTGAACAGCACGCGGCCATCGCCCCGATCGAAACGTGCCTGGGAGACGCCGTCGATGCTGGCCAGGCGGCGCCAGGGGGTCACGCTGCGATCGAACAGGCTCAACCGGGTGCGCTGCTCTGCATCGCGCTCGACCACCAGCAGCTGTTCCGGGGTTGCCCCGTACAGGGCCTGCAGGGGCTGATCCACCGGAACCGGCAACGACTGCAGGTGTTCGTCGCGCGGGGCGATCTCGTAGACCACCGTACGCCCATGCTCATCGCGCCCGACCACCAGCAGCTGGCGGCTGTCGGCCGACCAGTCCGGCGCCTGCCGCCCCTCCGGGCGCAGGCCCTCGATCGGCCGCAGTGAATCGGGCCGCTGCATGTCCGCCCACCAAAGCGCGAAACTGCCGGAACGATCGGAGGTGAAGACCAGTTGGCGACCGTCGGGCGCCGCCATCGGCTGCCCGTCACGCCCGCTGGACGCAAACAGCCGCTCGGCGCTGCCACCGGCCATCGGCACCTTGAACACGCCGAACTGGGCACGGCGGTGAACGAAAGCCAGCACGTCGCCGTGGCGTGACACCGCAGGCCATTGTGCGTCGTCGAGGCCGGCATCACGCAAAGTGCGGCGCTCGACATCCAGGTAGTACAACCGCACTTCGCTGTCCACGCGCCGGCCGAACACGATGGTGCGCCCATCGCCCAGCCAGGCCCAGCCACGCTGTTCGGCCGATTCGTTGGTCAACTGCTCCAGTTCACCGCCTCCGGCCGGCATCCGCCACAGGTCGCCCATCTGCGGATTGCGCACGAACACCAGCCACTTGCCATCGGGCGAGTAGCGTGGCGCGTAGTCAAAATCATCCTGGTCGACCGCATAGTCCAACGCCCGCCACTGGCCGCTGGCCAGGTCGAGCACACGGATGCCGCGATGGGCATAGCGGCCCACCATGCTGCCAAAGACCAGGCCACGGCCATCCGGCGTCCAGTCGAAGCTGAGCAGCTCGGTTCCGTCGCAACGGGTCGCCTGGCGCACACCGCCGCCGGTAGCGCTGGCGATCAGCACCTGGCAACCGCCGTCGGCTCCAAAGCGGGCAAAAGCGATCTCGCGCCCGTCCGGTGACCAGCTCGGGAAGCGGTCACTGGCCCCCTTCGGCGGCAGCGCCAGCTGCCGGGCCGGCGCATTGCCCGAGGTCTGCACCTTGATCGCGCCACCACCGGTGCCATCCTCGTTGGCGCCTTCGTAGGCAACCTGGGAGCCATCCGGCGAAAGCGTGGGATAGGTTTCAAAACCACTGGTGGCGGTGATCAGGCGATAGGGACGCTGCGGGCTGCCGATCACCCGCACGCCGTTCTCGACCGCGGCATCCACCGGTGAACTCGACTCCGGCCCACGCCGGAGCAGCAATGTGGCCATGACCAGCAGCGCGGCCAGCATCATCACCCCCAGCACCCACAACAGCTGGCGGCGCAGCTGGCGCCAGCCACGCCGGCGCGAAGGCGCTGCCGGCACGGCCATCGCCGGAATCACGCCGGCACCGTCCGGCGACGGCATCACGCCCGCAACGGCCACCGCGTCCACTTCCGCCACGGGATCGACGTCGTCCAGCGCCTGCACCGGTACCAGCAGCCGATAACCGCTCTTGGCGATGGTCTCGATGTAGGCCTGGCCGTTGTCGTCGTCGTTGGCGAACGCCTTGCGCAGCTGGGTGACGGCCTGGGTCAGTACGTCATTGGTCGGCAACGTATCGGGCCAGACCTCGGCAAACAGCTCTTCACGGGTGACCACTCGCCCAGGCTGCCGCATCAACACGCGCAGTACGCCCAGCGCTTTCGGCGTCAGCCGCCGGGGACGGCGCGCGCCTTCAACCTCGACCTCACGCGAGGACAAGGTAATGACGCAGTCGCCGACCTGCACTCGGTCGGCCTCAATGGGCGCGAGTTCGCTGCTGTTCATTTTCCGCTATACAGTAGGGACGGGACCTGGGCAGGGCTCACCAGCAATACCGTCCCCACCGTCCCTGGACAGGGTCATCGAAAAGCCAGATTCCGCACAAAGCATCGGCGCATACCGCAAAAACAATAACGCCCCCGGATATTAGCCTAAGCCGGTTACCCCGCCTATGACGGGGTCGACACTCAGGCTCTCTCTCTCGCCGACGCATTCACATAATCTGCATCACTATTCGCGCCCTTTTGGGCGCGAAATTTTTATCTGGCGTTCATTTTCACATGCGCCGAAGCATGGTCAACCCGACCAGACGCGACACCACAAGGCCGATATACATGACGCCTGCGAACTGTTCGAGCATCACCAGGGCCCGTGCCTGCGGGTGCAGCGGCACGACGTCGCTCAATCCAACGCCGGACAACAAGCTGAAGCTCAGATAAAGCAGCTCCATCCAACTGCGCTGATCACCGCCGCTGGCGCCATGGAAACTGCCGGGATACCACTGCTGGCACACCGCGAACGCGAAAGCAAACGCCCAGGCCAGCAGGGTGAAGGTTGCCCCGGCCGCGAACAGTTCGTCGCGGGTGACTTTATGATCCTGCAGCATGTAGGCGATCAACGCGCCCGCCGTATAGAAGTACAGCAGGCTCTCCAGCAGCTGGGCGGTGGTCAGCAGCCCGCTGCGGTCCAGCAGGGCACCGGCCAGTGAGAACACCACCGAGGGAATGGCCAGCAGCAACGCCAGCCAGGTTCCCAGCGGGCTGCGCTGGACCACCCACAGCGCCAGGCCCAGTACCGCCATGCCGAACATGCCCAGCGCTGCACGGCCACCGGCAGTGTCGTCGAGCGCCGGGTACAACAGCACCGCCAGCAGTTGCGCACCCAGCAGCCAGGCCGAGGGGTGGCGGCGGGCGATCGCCAGCCAACGGGTGGTCAGAGCAATGGGCATGGCGTCCTTTCCACGGGGCGATGGCCGGAGCATAGCGGGTAGCGCCGGGCTACGCCCGGCGGCTTTCCGGGACCGATGCGCTCGCCGGGCGGCGCCCGGCGCTACCTGCGCGGCATCACCCCTGGTGGTAGACCTCTGCACCTGCGGCGCGGAATTCGGCGGACTTCTCCTTCATGCCGGCCTCGGCGTAGTCACGCACATCCTGGGTGATCTTCATCGAGCAGAAGTGCGGGCCGCACATCGAGCAGAAGTGGGCCAGCTTGTGCGCATCCTTCGGCAGTGTCTCGTCGTGGAATTCCTTGGCCTTCTCCGGATCCAGCCCGAGATGGAACTGGTCCTCCCAGCGGAACTCGAAGCGCGCCTTGCTCAGTGCATTGTCGCGTACCTGCGCGCCCGGGTGTCCTTTGGCCAGGTCCGCCGCGTGCGCGGCAATGCGGTAAGCCATGATGCCGTCGCGCACGTCCTGGCGGTTGGGCAGGCCGAGGTGCTCCTTCGGCGTCACGTAGCAGAGCATGGCCGTACCGAACCAGCCGATCATCGCCGCACCGATCGCGCTGGTGATGTGGTCGTAGCCCGGCGCGATGTCGGTGGTCAGCGGCCCCAGCGTGTAGAACGGCGCTTCGCCGCACTCACGCAGCTGCTTGTCCATGTTCTCCTTGATCAGCTGCATCGGCACGTGGCCGGGGCCTTCGATCATGGTCTGCACGTCGTGCTTCCAGGCAATCTTCGTCAGCTCGCCCAGCGTCTCCAGTTCACCGAACTGCGCTGCATCGTTGGCATCGGCGATGCAGCCCGGGCGCAGGCCGTCTCCCAGCGAGAAGGTCACGTCGTAGGCCTTCATGATTTCGCAGATCTCTTCGAAATGCGTGTAGAGGAAATTCTCCTTGTGGTGCGCCAGGCACCACTTGGCCATGATCGAGCCACCGCGGCTGACGATGCCGGTGACCCGCTTGGCGGTGAGCGGCACGTAGCGCAGCAGTACGCCGGCGTGGATGGTGAAGTAGTCCACGCCCTGCTCGGCCTGCTCGATCAGCGTGTCGCGGAAGATTTCCCAGGTGAGCGCCTCGGCACGGCCATCGACCTTTTCCAGCGCCTGGTAGATCGGCACGGTACCAATCGCCACCGGCGAGTTGCGGATGATCCATTCACGGGTTTCGTGGATGTGCTTGCCGGTGGACAGGTCCATCACCGTGTCGCCGCCCCAGCGGATCGCCCACACCAGCTTCTCCACTTCCTCGGCGATGCCGGAAGACACGGCGCTGTTGCCGATGTTGGCGTTGATCTTGGTGAGGAAATTGCGGCCGATGATCATCGGCTCGCTTTCCGGATGGTTGATGTTGTTGGGCAGCACCGCACGACCACGGGCGATCTCGTCGCGCACGAACTCAGGGGTGATGATCTTCTGGATCGACGCACCGAACGCTTCGCCCGGGTGCTGCTGCAACAGGCCGGCATCGCGGATCGCGTCCAGCCGCTGGTTCTCGCGGATGGCGACGAATTCCATTTCCGGGGTGATGATGCCGCGCCGCGCGTAGTGCATCTGGGTGACGTTGGCGCCGGAACGCGCACGTCGCGGCAGGCTGCGCGCGGGGAAGCGCACGGCATCGAGCTTCGGGTCATGTTCGCGGTCGCGGCCGAATGAAGAGCTGAGGCCGTCGAGCTGTTCGGTGTCCCCGCGTTCCTCGATCCACGCACGGCGCAATGCCGGCAGGCCCGCGGAAAGATCGACGCGGGCCTGCGGATCGGTGTACGGGCCCGACGTGTCGTAGACCGTCACCGGCGCATTCTCTTCGCCGCCGAACAGCGTGGGCGTGCGGGTCAGCGCGATCTCGCGCATCGGCACCTGCAGGTCCGGGCGCGAACCGGGCACATGGATCTTGCGCGAGCCGGGAATGGGCCGGGTCACCGATTCGGAGAGTTGCTGGGCCTGTTGCTGCAGGGCGGAGAGCTGTGCGTTCATCGGGCATCGTCCAGGAAGGTCAGGGACGAAGCGGCGGCGCACGGCACCCGCGCACGGGCGGTCCTTGGGCGGAGTCCGGGCACGGCTGCATTGCAAAGCTTCCCTACGCCGGTATGAGCCGGATCAGGTTCCAAGGGACTGTCTCAACCGTGGCCACATGGCTCGGTACCCCCGCTTCTTGCTGCGCATTAGAGCATAGACCGCCCGCCTCCGGGGTCGGATCCGCTTTCCCGCGGAACGCGGATCCGACCCCGATCGGCATTCGTTAACGGAACCATGACGCCGCGTTCAGTAACGTGCACGCCCATCGCGTCGCTGAGATCGATGCGTTCCCCGCCGCCTTCGCGGCCCCTGCCCGGCGCGTGCTGCATGCCGCCGGCCCTTCGCTGCAAGCTCTGCTCGCTCCCCTCAATCCCCTTGATCGGAGAAGCTCCTTCATGGTGTTTCGCGTTTCCATCGCGCTGGTTCTGTTGCTGGTGCTGCTGGCCGGCATCGCGCCCGGCCCCTTCAATACCGTTGTGCAGTCCATGCTGGCCGAGGTCATCCGCAGTGTCGGCTGGCTGTACCTGCTGGTGGTGTTCCTGGCGCTGGTGTTCCTGATGTACCTGGCCTTCGGCCGCTTCGGCAACTTGCGCATCGGTGGCGAAGATGCCGAGCCCGAGTTCTCGCGTGCCAGCTGGATGTCGATGCTGTTCGCCGCCGGCATGGGCATCGGCCTGGTGTTCTGGGGCGCGGCCGAGCCGATTTCCCACTTCGCCAAGCCGCCCGAGGGCCTGGCTCCGCAAAGCCTGGATGCGGCGCGCGCATCGATGCGCTATGCGTTCTTCCACTGGGGCCTGCATCCGTGGGCGATCTATGCGCTGATCGGCCTGGCGATGGCCTGGTTCCAGTTCAACCGCAATGGACGCGGCCTGGTCAGCGACATGCTGCAACCGATCATCGGCCGTCACCATCGCGGCTGGATCGGTCGGGTGGTCAACATCGCCGCCGTCGTTGCCACCGCGATCGGTGTCGCTACCACGCTCGGCTTCGGCACCATCCAGATCGCCGCCGGTATCGAACGCGTGTTCGGCGTGCAGGCCACGGTCGCGGTGCAGATGACCATCATCGCCGTCGCCTTCGTGCTGTACATGGCCTCCACCGCCAGCGGCGTGGAGCGCGGGGTGAAATGGCTGTCCAACTTCAACCTGGCGTTGGCTGCGCTGCTGGCAGCCATCCTGCTGGTGCTTGGACCGACCGGCTTCATCTTCGATACGTTCACCACCACGCTGGGCTCCTACCTCAACCAGCTGGTGACGATGAGCCTGCGCATGTCACCGTTCTCCGGCAGCACCTGGGTGGCGGACTGGACGATCTTCTACTGGGCCTGGTGGATCTCGTGGGCACCGTTCGTGGGATCGTTCATCGCGCGCATCTCGCGCGGCCGCAGCGTGCGCGAGTTCGTGATCGGCGTAGTGCTCGCGCCGACGCTGCTGGGCTTCTTCTGGTTCGCGGTGTTCGGCGGCACCGCGCTGTGGGCACAGATCTTCGGCCACGCCGATCTGGTGCAGGCGCTGGGCAATGGCTACGAAACGGTGCTGTTCACGCTGTTCGACAGCATGCCGCTACCGCTGTTGCTGTCGTGCATCGCGCTGGTGCTGCTGATGATCTTCTTCGTGACTTCGGCCGATTCGGCGGTACTGGTGCTGGCCAGCATGTCCACCGACGAGGCTGGCGACCCACCGTTGAAGCGCAAGCTGGCCTGGGGCATTGCGGTGGCATTGATCGCAGCGGCGTTGCTGCTGGCCGGTGGACTGGACGCGCTGCAGGGCATGATCACGATTGCCGCGCTACCGTTTGCCTTGCTGATGGTGCTGGTGATGGTGTCGCTGTACCGGGTGCTGGACCAGGAGTACACGCGCGAGCGGCGGCAGGCGCAGCGCCAGCGGCACATGATTGACGCGTGGATCGCACGCGAGATGGCGGCGCAGGAGGAGACCCAGGCGGAGGCGGCGCGCGCGCAGGATCGGGATTGAGGGTGTTTTGCAGCCTGCGGCTGCACCGCTTTTTCGGGCAAGTGCAAGTGCAGAAGCCAAAGCGGCTCTGGGTTTCTGCTGATCGGGGGGGGAGCGGTGTGGGTGGGCAGGACACGCCGTAAACCTGTGGTGGTCTAATCAACTTGGACACTCGATAGGATCAATTTCGAGCATCGAGGTAGACCCATGGCAAAACAGATCACTCAGGGCATGAGGGATGAGGCGGTTCGCC
>NZ_JASJSI010000026.1:5818-51494 GCF_030237085.1 Stenotrophomonas maltophilia group sp. Smal32 | reverse complement strand
GCCAAGCGCGGCTTTTTCTTTTGCTTTGCACGACCACCCCCACCCACGAGGGGCTGCGCCGTTCGCCGGAACCTACGCCGAAGGCGCAGGCTTCTGCCGAAGCAGGCTGACCGCCAGGCCGCCAACAACCAGCACACCCAGCCCCAGCAATGCCCACAGCAACCACGACTTCCAATCATGCTGGGCCTTCAGCGCCGCATCGCCGGCCAGCGGCTCCGGGCTGCCTTCCAGGCGCGCCAGCGTCGGCTGCCACGACGGGTCGTTGCGCTGTCGCAGTTCCTCGATCAGCACCCCGATCGGCGCCTCCATCCGGCGCGCGGTCGAGCTGCCCACCGCCAACGCGTAGGGCGCCGCGCCCTGGCTGAGGAACACCAGCACTTCCGGCTGGTAGCCCAGGCGCAGGGACGGCGCAGTCGCCAATTCGGCAGGATTCGCAACCAGCTTCCAGTAGCGGTCGCGATGCACGCCGCCCAGTGCCTGCGCGGCCGACTGCTGGCGCGGGCCCTGTGCGCCCTGCTGCAGCTGGTAGGCAATCCACGGCGCACTACGGCGCTGCCACTCCGCACTTTCGTCGTCGCGGCTGAACAACGTCCACTGCACCAGGCTGTTGTCGGTACTGGCCACGTCCGCACGGGCGACCGGGAAACGGCCATCCATCTCAAAGGTGTATTCCCCCTTGCCCGTCGAGGTCGGCTCCAGCGACAGCCACTCCCACGGCAGTGTGGCCGGCGCCGGCGGCAGCTCGGCCAGTACGCTGCGCAGCGCCGGCAGGCGTGCATCGCCCTGCGCCAGCACGCGCAGGTAGCGCGCCTCGCCGTCCACCTGCAGGCGGCGCTGCAGCAGGCGCTTGCCAGCACGCTGCAGGTCGACCAGCGGGATATCACGCCCGATCGGACGCCAGTGCTGCAGGTCGTCGCTGGCATCCAGCTGCACCTGTGCCTGCAGCGGCTCTCCGCTGTCGGCCCAATCCAGTACCAGCGCCGCCACCGGCTGCTGGCCGAGCACGCTGGCGTCGATCAGCCAGCCACCCTGCCCGCTCGCCGCCGCACCGCCACTCACGCGTGCTTCGACGCGACGCACACGGCCATCGGTATCACGCTCGGTCAGCAACTGCAGATCGTTGCGCTGCGCTTCGGCCAGCGGCGGCAGCGCGAACCAGGGCAGCTCACGCTGCACCGGCGGCTGCGCCAGCGGCTGATCGGGCGCCAGCAAGGCGGAGGGCAGCGACTGGCCTGCGGCATTGAACACCTGCAGATCGCTCAGGTCCGCGGTACCGGCGCGACGGTAGATCGCCGGTTCCAGCACGACGCGATAAGCACCGGACTGTGCACTGGACAACGTCAGTGGCCACTGTTCGGCGTACTGCGTGCGGTAATCGGCGGCCTGCACCGCGACGGCGGCCAACAGGCCGAACATCGCAGGCAGCAGCACCCTGCTCCACATTTTCATTGCTTTTCCTCCACGGTCGGCGCCGCGCTGGGCGGTGCCGGTGCCAGATAACCCACGACGGTGCACAGCAGGCCGTAGGCGATGAACGATGCGATGCCCAGCAGGTTGCCCAGGTGCTGGCGATCGACGATGACCAGCTTGGCCAGCACCACGCCCATCAGCACGGCACCGACCATCCACAACACGCGCTGGCCGCGACGCGAACCCCATACCCAGGCGATCACTCCGAGCACGCTCCACAGCACGGTCAGGCTGGTCTGCGCCAGGCTGAAGCGCATCATCGACGCGTTCCACGACAGGCCGCCCCACTGGTGCACGCCATGCAGCACCACGCTGGTCAGCGCAACGAACGTTGCCAGTGACAGCAGCGGCATGCGGATACCCAGCAGTGCCTTCGGCGCCTGGCCGCTGTACAGCCAGCGCGCGAGCAGCAACAGGCTGAGCCACTGTCCAAGCTCGGCCGGGTTCAGCACCGGCAGCCAGAGCAACGGAGAAGCATCGCCCGGCAACAGCTGCCCCAGCAGCCAGCCGATCGACAGCAGCCCGAACAGCACGCACTGCAGCGGCGTGCGCACGCGGTCGAACGCTTCACCCAATGGCCAGCGCAGCGTATTCCAGCGCCACAGCGACAGCGACGCCATCAGCAGCCACGGCAGCGTGACCAGCAGCGTCGTCCAACCCTGCGCCAGACCGGCCTCGCCCCCCCCCCACAGCGCCAGCAGCGAAAGCAGCGACGGCCACAGCAGCCACCACAGGAACTGCGCGATGCGCGCCACGCTGTCACCGCCCTGGCGCAGGCACAGCAGCGTGCGTACACCGAGCACGGCGAATACCGCCCAGGCCAACGCACCGTAGCCGGCGAACGGCTGATGGTGCGCGTCGCTCTGCATCAGCGCCAGCGGGAAGCCCAGCGCCAGCATCGCCAGCGCAGTCACGCCCAATGCACGCGCCGGCTGGCGGCGCTGCATTTCGGCGGCCAGCCATGCGGTGACCGCAGCCAGCACCAGCAGCGCATCCACTTCCATGCGGTACGGGAAGAAACGGGTGATCTCGTGTACCAGCCCGCCCAGCCACCACAGCAGGCCCCACAGGTAGTAGACCAGTGCGACCTCATGGCGCGGCCGGCGCTGGTAGCTCCAGGCGGAGGCGAAACCTGCCAGCGCCAGCAGCAGCGCGCCGATGGCGGTCGGATTGATCAGGAAGCGCAGGTCCTCGTGCCAGTGGTCGCCGCCGGCCACGAAGGCGAACGCGGCGCCCATCTGCAGCAACGCGCCAGCCACCTGCGGCAGCCAGCGCTTCTGGCGCAGGCCCAGCCAGGCCAGGCCAGCGCCTTCCAGCGCGAACACGGCACCCGTGGCGCGTGCCGACAGCGCCAGCGGCACTGCCAGCGTGGCAAAGCCCGCCGCCAGCACCGCGTGCGACTGCGCCAGCACGGTGTACGACGCACGCCGGATCAACGCCCACGCCAGCACCGCGTAGATCGCGGCCAGGCCGAGCGCGCAGAGCGCCAGCGTCATCGGCTGCTCATGCAGCATGCCGGCCTGCAGCGAGAACGCGACCAGCGGGGTGCCGAACACCAGGCTGCCATCGACCAGGTCGCGGCGGCCGGCGGGCTGCCGGCGTGCGTACAGCAGCGGGATCAGCAGGTAGAAGGCAAAGAACAGCAGCAGGAACGGTTCGGTACTGCCGAACTTGTCCGGCGCGTACTGCAGCACGCCCCAGAACGTACCGATGCCGAAGGTGAAGGCGAAACCCAGCAGGTTCAGCGCGCGCCACGGCCGGAACCAGGCAATGGCGAAGATGCCGGCGTTGAGCACCGCGTAGTAGCTGAACAACCCCACGTGGTTGCCACTGCCGGTGGACAGCCACAGCGGCGCCATGAAGCCGGCGAGGATGCCCAGCACCGCCAGGGTTCGCGAGTTCTGCATCACCGCCAGCACGCACAGGCCTGCCACCAGCGCAATCGAGCTGACGAAGGCGAAGCCTGGCGGAATCAGGTCGAATCGCTTGAAGGCGGCGAAGATGGTCAGCAGCAGCACGCCGATGGCACCGCCCTGCAGCGCAAGCGCGAACATGCGCCTGCGTTCGCGCTGGTGCCAGCCGAAGGCCAGCAGGCCCAGCGCGCCCACGGTGACGCCGGCCAGGCGCAGTTCGATCGGCAGCACCAGCCAGCCCTGGTCGCTGACGTATTTGAGCAGCGCGGCGACACCGGCGAGCAGCACCAGCATGCCGATCTTGACCGGCACGTTGCCTTCGGTGAACCAGCGCTTGACCGCACCGATGCCACGCTCGATGAAATTCGGCAGCGCCGGCTCGGCAGGCAGTGGTGGCGCCACCGGTACCGGCGGCGGCGTGACGGGACGGGGCGCAGGTGGCCCGGCAGGCAGGGCTTCAGGCGCCGGCGGCGGTTGTGGTGTCGCCGCCGCGACTGGCCGCAGGAACGGAGGATCGGCGCTGGCCGAAGGCGTCACCACCGACCGGGCAGGCGCCGCTTCGGTGGCGGTGGCCGCAGCGGCCGGCCGGGTGGCAGGCGCGGCGGCCAGCGCGCTTTCCAGCGCGGCGACGCGGCGGCGCAGGCCGGCGATCATCACCAGCGCCACCACCAGCAGCAGCGGGATGGCCAGCAGGACCAGTACGACCAGGGCGATCAGAGCTTCCATTGCGTGCTTCCATTGCGTTCCCGCGCCCCAGCGGCAGCGGTCGACCGGGCCATGCTACGACAGGGCCGGCCCCATAAACGACGAACCCCGGCCAGGCCGGGGTCCGCGTGCGATCTTCGCCGGCCTTACTTGGCGGCGACAACCTTGGCCATTTCCAGGCACTTGTTGGAATAGCCCCACTCGTTGTCGTACCACGACACGAGCTTGACGAAGGTGCCGTCCAGGGCGATGCCGGCGTCGGCGTCGAACACCGAGGTGTGGGTTTCACCGACGAAATCGGTGGCCACCACCTTGTCTTCGGTGTAGCCCAGGATGCCCTTCAGCGCGCCTTCGCTCTGTGCCTTCACTTCGGCGCAGATCTCGGCGTAGGTGGCTTCCTTTTCCAGCTCGACGGTCAGGTCGACCACCGACACGTCCGAGGTCGGGACGCGGAAGCTCATGCCGGTCAGCTTCTTGTTCAGTTCCGGAATGACCACGCCGACGGCCTTGGCCGCACCGGTGGACGACGGAATGATGTTTTCCAGGATGCCACGGCCGCCGCGCCAGTCCTTGTTGGACGGGCCATCGACGGTCTTCTGGGTGGCGGTGGCCGCATGCACGGTGGTCATCAGGCCACGCTTGATGCCCCACTTGTCGTTGATGACCTTGGCCAGCGGGGCCAGGCAGTTGGTGGTGCACGACGCGTTGGAAATGATGGCCTGGCCGGCGTAGGTCTTGTCGTTCACGCCGAACACGAACATCGGCGTGTCGTCTTTCGACGGGGCCGACATGATGACCTTCTTCGCGCCCGCATCGATGTGCTTCTGCGCGGTTTCCTTGGTCAGGAACAGGCCGGTGGCTTCCAGCACCACGTCGGCACCGACTTCATCCCACTTCAGGTTGGCCGGGTCGCGTTCCTGGGTCAGGCGGATCTTCTTGCCGTTCACCAGCAGGTCGTTGCCCTGCACGGCCACGTCGGCCTTGAAGCGGCCGTGCACGGAGTCGTACTTGAGCATGTACGCCAGGTAATCCGGCTCCAGCAGATCGTTGATGGCCACGATTTCGATGTCGTCGCCGAAGTTCAGCACCGCCGAGCGCAGGACGTTACGCCCGATGCGACCGAAACCGTTGATACCAACCTTGATTGCCATGTTCTCAAGCTCCTGCGGCCGCGACGGGTGCGGCGGGATGGATAGGGCCCACAAGTCTAGCAAACCGGGGCTGGCCACCGTGGGCCAGCGCCCGCGCCAGAGGGCTGGCGGACAGGATTTGATCCGGATCAAAGCGTTAGCGCGGCGTGAGGCCGAGACTGTCGCCATCCACCCAGCAACGAGATCACCCCCATGCGCAAGACCTCCCCCCTGATCCTGGCCGGCCTGGCCGCCGCCCTGTCCCTCGCCGCCGCCCCGGCCATGGCCCAGTCCAAGGGTGACTGGACCGTCTCGGCCGGCATCCACCAGGTGGCGCCGAAGTCGAACAACGGCTGGCTGGCCGGCCACACCCTGAAGGTCGACGTCGACAACGACGTCAAGCCGACCATCACCGGCGAATACTTCATCGCCGACAACCTGGGCATCGAAGTGCTGGCCGCACTGCCGTTCAAGCACGACATCAACATCAACGGCCTGGGCCGCGTGGGCAGCACCAAGCAGCTGCCGCCGGTGGTGACCCTGCAGTACCACTTCAACAGCAAGGGCAAGGTCTCGCCGTTCGTTGGCGCGGGCGTGAACTACACGACCTTCTTCAGTGAAGACACCACCGGCGCACTGGCCGGCAGCAAGCTGAAGCTGCAGGATTCGTGGGGCCTGGCCGCGCATGCCGGCATCGACTTCGCGATCGGCGAGAAGGGTGCCCTGCGCGTGGACATGCGCTGGATCGACATCGACAGCAAGGTGAAGTTGAACGGCGAGAAGATCGGCACGGTCAACATCGATCCGCTGGTCTACGGTGCGTCGTACGTCTTCAAGTTCTAAGCGGTGTGTTGAGCGCGGGGGCTTCGGCCCCCGCTCCCTGCCACACGCAAAACCCTCGCAGCATGTTGCCCCGGTCTTTGCCGGGGCTTTTTTTCGGGAAGCATGCGTAGGCGCGCTCTTCTGTAGAGCCGAGCCATGCCCGGCTATCTCGCGGAGCGCGCAGATATCCGAAGAAGAGCAGCCGCGCATGGCTCGGCTCTACAGAAGCATGAACGGGCCGCCTTTCAGTCGATTATTGATCCGGCGCCACTTCCACCCGGTTGCGGCCGCTTTCCTTGGCGCGATACAGCGCTGCATCGGCGCGTGCCAATGCCTGCTCCAGCGTATCGCCACCATCGTCATGCCAGCGCGCCACGCCGATGCTCACGCTCACCACCGGGGCTGCATCCGAATCGGCATGTGCGATCGCCAGTGCCTGCACCTGTTGCCGAAGCTGCTCGAACGGCGCTGATTCCGGTTGGCCCGGCGCCCAGTGGCCCAGCGCCACGAACTCTTCGCCGCCGTAGCGCGCCACCACCGAGTCGCTACCGCGCAGCTGCGCGGCCAGGGTGGTTGCCACCGCATGCAGGACGGTGTCGCCGGCGGGATGGCCGTGGTGGTCGTTGTAGCGCTTGAAGTAGTCGATATCGATCATGGCGATGCGCAGTGCGCCGCGCGCATGCGACGTGCGCAGATAGCGCTGGAAGATCTGGTTGGCCTGGCGATCGAAGGCGCGCCGGTTCAGCAGGCCGGTCAGCCCATCGTGGTTGGCCAACGCATCCAGGCGTTGCTCGGCCCGCCACGTTGCACGCGCCTGCCGTTCGGAAATGTAGCTGCCGACAATGCCGGCCAGGTTGCTGGCCAGCACGAACATCACGCTCTGCAGCATCTGCGCCCAGTGCCGGCCCACCTGCAGCTCGGCCAGCAGGAACGCCAGCGCGATCAGGGTTCCGGTCAGCGTCGCCACCCCGAAACGCAGCCCGCACAGGAAGTAGTTCAGCAACAGGAACAGGCTGATGCCTTCGTAGGGGTAGTTCACGCCGGCACGGTGCGCGGTCCAGATCATGGTCACCAGCGCCAGCCCGCTGACCAGCACGACGCTGCCGCCCAGCCACTGGAGGTGGCGCCGCAGCATCGGCACGAAGGTCAGCGCGACGCCCAGCAGCAGTGCCGGCAGCAGAACGCCCAGCCGCCAGCGCAGCACCGGCGCGTGCACCTCCGGCGGCAACCAGTAGGTATCGAGCACGGCAAAGCCCAGCGAGAACGCGCCTGCCACGGCGCAGGCCCAGCGCATGCGCCAGACCACCTGGGCATCGAACGCGGCGGCGAACCCGTCGTCATCGGGATGCCCGGCCATGATGCGCCTGTCCGTGATCGCCATCAGCCCCTCCCCCGCGTGTGCCCGGGTCACCCTAGCGGCTGGTGCATCAAGACCGTGTGGCGAACGCCACGCGTGATCAAGCCCGGGTCTGCCGAGGCCCGCTAGAATGTACGCATGAAAGCCCTGCACTCCCTGTTCCTCGCCGCCGCCCTGGCGCCGGCCCTGCTGTCCGCTTCGGCCCCGGCCCATGCCTGGGGCGCACAAGGCCACCGCCTTGTCGCCGAAGTCGCCGACGCCCGCCTCAACCCCACCGCCCGCGCCGAAGTGGACCGCCTGCTGGCCACCGAGCCAGACGCCACCCTGGCCAGCATCGCCCCCTGGGCCGATCAGCTGCGCGCCAAGGACCCCGGCCTAGGCCGTCGCTCGGCCGGTTGGCACTACGTCAACATCGCCGAAGACAACTGCCATTACGAAGCACCGAAGCACTGCAAGAGCGGCAACTGCATTGTCGAGGCACTGAAAGCACAGAGCACCATCCTCGGCGACCGCAGCCTGACCGACGCCGAGCGCCTGCAGGCGCTGAAGTTCGTCGTGCACCTGGTGGGTGACATCCACCAGCCGATGCACGCCGGCTATGCCCATGACAAGGGCGGCAACGATTTCCAGCTGCAGTTCGGCAACCGCGGTACCAACCTGCACTCGCTGTGGGACAGCGGCATGCTCAACACCCGCAAGCTGGACGATGCCGGCTATCTGCCTCTGCTGCAGAGCCAGCGCGCGCCTAAGCTGGCGCGCCAGTCCAACCCGCAACGCGACCCGCAGATCTGGGCCGAGGCCAGCTGCCGCATTTCCATGCAAGCTGGCGTTTATCCGGCCACGCGTAAAATCGGTGATGAATACACCGAGCGCTACCGGCCGCTGGCCGAAGCGCAGCTGCGACTGGCCGGCGAGAACCTGGCCCAGTTGCTGAACCGCGTGCTCGGCGCGCGCTGAGGAGCGTTCCAATGTCAGTCCAGGTGCAGTCGTTCTTCCACCGTGACAGCAATACCTTCAGCTACCTGGCCAGCGACCCGGCCAGCGGCGAGGCGGCGCTGATCGACCCGGTCCTGGACTACGACCCGGACACCGACGCCAGCAGCGAGTCGCCGCTGCGCGACGTGCTGCAGGCCATCGAACAGCAGGGCCTGCAGCTGCGCTGGCTGCTGGAAACCCACGCCCACGCCGACCATGTGTCGGCGGGGCGTCGGCTCAAGCAGCGCTTCCCGCAGGCCACGCTCGCCATCGGCGAAGGCATCCGTGCGGTGCAGGCGACGTTTGCACCACGCTATGGCCTGCAGCTTCCTGCTGCGGATGACATCTTCGACCACCTGTTCAGCGATGGCGAAACCTTCACCCTTGGCGGACTGGATGGACGGGTGATCGCCGTGCCCGGCCATACCAGCGACAGCGTCGCCTACCTGATCGGCGATGCACTGTTCACCGGCGACTCGCTGTTCATGCCCGACGGTGGCACCGCCCGCTGCGATTTCCCGGGCGGTGATGCCGCACAGCTGTACCGTTCGATCCAGCGCCTGCTGGCCCTGCCCGATGCGACCCGCGTATTCGTCTGCCACGACTACGGTCCGGGCGGTCGTGATTTCGCCAACGAAACCACCATCGGCGAGCAGCGCGCGCACAACATTCACGTGCACGACGGTGTAGCCGAGGCGGAGTTCGTCAGCGTGCGCCAGGCCCGCGATGCGACGCTGGAAGAACCGAAGCTGATGCAGCCAGCGGTGAAGGCCAACATCCAGGGCGGGGCGTGAGCCTTCGCACCGGAGCCGGACATCACCCGCACACTGCAGGGCTGTTCCGTGCTGCAGTGGGCGCAGTGCCACTGCGAATGCGCGCAATGACGACGCTGCGGCGGGTTGCAGGCGTGTTCTTCAGCAAGGTGCACACTGCAGGCCCCTGCCTGCGGTAAAGCGTCGCAGCCATCTCGCTGATTTCTTCACTGGCCATGCCATCGACCACAATCATGAAATCGATCAGTGCCTGCAGCTGCGCCCGCGTCAGTCGACCAGCATCGCGTTCCACCATCGCGTGTACAGCAGGGATCACACGGTCTTCGATGAAGGGTTCGTCTGCATTGCGCGCTGTGTCGGCACGCGCGTCGTGGACGGCGATGAACCGGGTTGCGATGACCACCATATCGGCGCCCTGGTCCCGCTCCGTGGCCAGGCAAGGCGTCATATGCAGCCCCAGGTACACCAGGACGATGGTACCGAGCGCTCTGATCATTCGTAGATCACCTTGTGATAGACGGTTTCCTGCAGCAGGTCATCCTGCGCCGTGCCCACATACATCTGCCGTGACAGCACGCGCTGCGCATCGAAGCGGATACGCACGTTGTAACTCTCCGATGCGTCGCCGCCCTGCAGGTCCAGCACACCGCCGCCAGCATCTGCCTTCAGGGTTCCGCGATGCAGGTCGAAGAGATCGCGGTACACCGAGTACGCCACCGGAACCGGCTGGCCATCCACGCGCAGTTCCAGATGCGTGACCTCGCGGCATGGCGAGGTGGTCCCGCCGCACGCAACGCCGCTTGCGGCCGGTGCATCGGCCGTGCGCATGGCAAGCGTGGCTTCCACTCGCCTGGTGGCAGACGCGTCTGACAGGCGTACCTTCGACTTCTGCGTCAATACACGCGAGGAAGGGTCCTCCAGTTCCTGCAAGGCCTGCCGCAGGCGCTGCAGCTGTTCCGCGCATTGCGCCGGCGCCCCTGGGGAGTCGGTACAGGCCGCCTGCAGCTGCAGCGCATCCACCTGTGCAGCGGTGATTTCGCCGCGATCGACCTTCATTGCCACCGCGCCGACCAGAAGCGAAAGATCACTGCGCTCTCCCCCATCGAGGATCGCCTGCCGCGCAACCGGCAGCAAGGCCGGCGGCTGGGCGGCGAGCAGTTCGGCGATGCAGGGCGATCGCGGGCGGACCTGCAGCGCTCCCCGCAGATACGCCACGCGTGCGGGGTCGTCCAGCGCTGCCAGGTAGCCGCCGGCCGAGCAGGCCGGCGGACCATTTCGATACGCATCCAGGTCGTGCTTGTCCTGCCCATGCGGCGTGCAACCGGCCAGTACACAGGAAAGCCCGGCCAGCATGATTGTCCAGATACTCATCCCCAGCTTCCGTTGCCGTGTCGCCCGCACTGAACGCGTGGGCGGGCGACGGCGCCTGCCTGGTCGCGCATGGCCCGGCACTACCGGCCCTGTGTACGCACCACATGCTGGCCCTTCACGACCTCGAAGGTGAAGGCGTACTGCAGGGTAACGGCCACCGGCTCGACCCGCTCGGCACCGCGGCAGTCGCCGCGATCCGCAGGTACCTTGCCCGCTGCGAAGTGGCAGACCGCGGCGGACGAATACTTCCACATCGCAACCGCCTCCTGCGCGGCCTGCAGCAAGGGCGCATTCTCCGGCGCCCCACCCGCACTGCATTCGCTGCGGTCGGTCAACGGCATGCTGCGCTCAACGCTGCCCTGCGCATCCACCACCACCTGCAGGCAGACCGTGGTCGGCGGCAACGACGTGCGAGGATCGCGATCACCCACCACGGGATCAGGTGCCGTGTGCAGCTGCGGCATCCGGTAGCCTTCGCTGGCGGCCAGCGTGTAAGGCTGGATCTGGCCAGCCCCTCCCCCTGCATCGGGCCGCAGCCGCTGGTGACCGACATTCTCGCTGCGGGTATCAACCGTGGTCAGGCGATCCTGGGTTGCACACCCCACCAGCAGCGCCGCCATCATCAACAGCGGCGCGGACTTCACTTCGTATCCTCGGTGTCATCCATGGCGTAGGTGATCGGAATGCGTACGGCACCGGCCACCGGCTTGCCGTTCTTCCGCGCCGGTCGGTAGGTCCAGCTGCGCGCGGCGGCGATGGAGACGGCATCGAACACCCCCGGATTGGTCGCGCTGAGCACCTGTACATCGGTCGGATGGCCCTGTGCGTCCACCTCGATGCGCAGGTTGACCACGCCCACCTGGCGCTGCTCGAAGGCGGACTTCGGATAGGACGGTGGCGGCATCTTGTCGACCTGGATCGGACTGTCCAGCCCCGCCTTTGCCGCATCCTCTTCCGCATGTTCGAACGGCTCGACACCGATCCGGGTACCTACCGCCGCACCGCCCTGGCTGGCCCACGCCACCGCCGCCATTCCCACGCACAACCCGACCACCAGCACCTGCCCCGACACCCACGGCAATGCCTTCCGCTTGGACTGCTTCAACATGGCGATACGCTCCTTCAACACGGGTTGGCTGCGCCAATGGCAGACCGCGGGCGCAACCGGATGGACCAGCTGCGCCTTCAGCAGCGTGCTGGCATAGAGGCCGCGCAGCGCAGGCTGCGGGGCAATGGTGCGGGCATCACAGGCCAGCTCCTGGTCGCGCAGGAAACGGCGTGCAGCCCATGGCAGAAGCGGGTGGAACCAGAACACTGCGCGCACCAGCAGCAGCGCGCCGTTGGCCCAGTGGTCGCCATTGCGGCGATGGCTGCGCTCGTGCTGCAGGATCAGGTTCTGCTCCTGTGCGGTGAACTGCTGATCGAATTGCGGACCGACCACGATGCGCGGCCGCCACAGGCCGACCAGCGCCGGCAGCCCGGGATCGCCACTGGCCTGCCAGCTGCCATCGGCACGCGCACGCAGCTGGCCCATGCTGCGTTCGAAACGGCGCTGCGCACGCAGGTCGCGCAGCAGGCAGATGCCCGTGCCCAGCGCCCATGCCAGCAGCGACAGCAGGGCCCCAGGCACCGACCAACCTGCCCCACCGTCAGTGGCCCCCGGCACCACTTTCAACGGCAGCGTCGGTACATGCTGCAGCAGCGCGACCTGCGGCAACGGCAGCAGCAAGGTCACCAGCAGCAACGGCAGCAGCCACCAGCTGCGATAGGCCAGCCCGGCGCCGCCCAGGCCCACCAGCAGTGGTCGCAGCGCCGCCAGCAGCAGCACGCCCACCGCCAGCCACAGGCTGGCCCGCCACAGTCCGTCGAGCAGCTCAGTCATGGTCCAGCTCCTGGATCAGCTTCTTCAGTTCGGCAATGTCCTGCGCGCTCAGCTGCCCACGTTCGCTGAAGTGCGCCACCAGTGGCGCCACGCGGCCCTCGAAGACGCGTCCGATGAAGTCCTGGCTTTGCGCCTCCACCCAGGCCTGGCGCTGCAGCAGGGGCCGGTACAGATAGCGCCGGCCATCGCGCTCGGCGGCGATCGCGCCCTTGGTCAGCAGGCGGTTGAGCAGGGTCTTGATGGTCGGCTCGGCCCAGTCGCGATGGGCCAGCGCGGCCACCACGTCATCGGCACTACGTGGTGCCTGTTGCCACAGCACCTCCATCACAACGGCTTCGGCTTCGCTGATCGGGGTCATGGTTTACATCCGTAATCGACGATCTGATTACGCGCGTAATCGACTTGGCTGTCAAGTCCCTCGACTCCGGGTTCATCCCGGCTGCGCCAGCATCGGTTCCTCCCACCCCTGGCATCGGATGAAAGCGCTGCCCAAGAAGGACTTCCCGGTCGAGCAGGCACGTCGCTTCCTCGAACCCGGCCCGATCGTGCTGGTCAGTACCGCGTGGCAGGGCCAGCGCAACCTGATGACGATGGGCTGGCACATGGTGATGGGCTTCTCGCCTTCACTGGTCGCAACCTACCTGTGGAATGAAAACCACAGCCACGGCCTGGCCGTCGGCAGTGGCGAGTGCGTGATCAACGTACCCGGCGTGGAGCTGCTCGATACCGTGGTGGACATCGGCAACTGCAGTGGTCGCGAGGTCGACAAGTTCGCCCGGTTCGGGCTCGACGCGCTGCCCGCACGCGAGGTCGGCGCGCCGCTGGTCGGGCAATGCCACTCGAACTTCGAATGCCGCTTGTACGACGACAGCCAGGTGGCATCGAACAACCTGTTCATCTGGGAAATCGTGCGCGCACACGTAGCGCCACGGCCGAAGCTGCCGCGCACGGTGCACTACCGCGGCGATGGGCAGTTCATGGTGGCCGGCGCCGAAGTCTCGCGTCGACGGCGGTTCAAGCCCGACATGCTGTAATGCCAGCACTCCCCCACACGCAGGACCGCCCCGCATGACCGAACACCTCACCGACCTGGACGCCGCTGTCGACTGGTTGTTTGCGCGCGTGGACGGGCCGTTGCGGATCGGGGCACCGCTGGCGCTGGGCAAGCCGCACCGGCTGCTCAATGCCCTGTACGCGCGCGTCGAGCACGACCCGTCGCGGCCGCTGCAGCTGTATACCGCGCTGTCGCTGAACCCGCCGAAGGCGCGCGGCAACGGCCTGGAAGCGCGCTTCATGGCACCGTTCACGCAGCGCCACTTCGGCGACGATTTCCCGCGCCTGGCCTATGCCGATGCGATCGCACGCGACGCGCTACCGGCACATGTGCAGGTGGAAGAGTTCTACATGCAGTCCGGCGCCCTGCTCGGTTCGCGCCAGGCGCAGTCCAGCTATACCAGCCTGAACTACACCCACGCCGCCGACGCGGTCGCCCAGCGCGCGCCGCAGGTGATCGTGCAGAAGGTGGCGATGCGGCCGGATGATCGCCGGCTGTCGCTGTCATGCAACAACGACATCACCCAGGACACCCTGGATGCCATGGCCGCACGTGGCCTGCCGCGGCCCCTGCTGATCGCCGAGATCGACCCGCAGCTGCCCTACCTAGGCGGCTCGGCCACCGTGGATGTGTCGTTCTTCGATCTGGTGATCACCCCGCCGCCGCCGTACCCGGCACTGTTCGGCCTGCCGCGGCAGCCGGTCGGCGATGCCGACTACGCCATCGGCCTGTATGCCAGCACGCTGGTACGCGACGGCGGCACCCTGCAGATCGGCATCGGCACGCTGGCCGATGCGCTCAGCCATGCGCTGGTGCTGCGCCACACCGACAACGCGCGCTACCGCCGCGTGCTGCACGCGCTGGACCCGCAGCTGGCCAGCCACCCGCTGGTGAAGGAGATTGGCGGGCTGGATCCGTTCGAGGTCGGCCTGTACGGCTGCAGCGAAATGCTCAATGAGGGCTTCCGCCGGCTGGTGCAGACCGGGGTGATCAAGCGCAAGGTGCATGACGACCTGGCGCTGATGCAGCGCATCGAGAACGGCAGCACGCTGTCCATCGACCACGCCACTCTGGCCGCCGAGGGAGAATACCTGCACGGCGCGTTCTACCTGGGCTCGCCGGAGTTCTACGAATGGCTGCGCACGCTGCCGGATGACGAATGCCGTGCGATCGGCATGCGCAGGATCAGCGAGATCAACCAGCTGTACGGCGGCAACGAGACGCTGGAACGCCTGCAGCGCCGCCATGCGCGCTTCTTCAATTCCTGCATGATGGCCACCGCGCTGGGCGCAGCGGTGTCGGATGCGCTGGACGATGGACGTGTGGTGTCCGGCGTGGGCGGCCAGTACAACTTCGTGGCGATGGCCCATGCCCTGCCCGAAGCGCGCAGCGTGCTGATGTTCCGCGCCGCGCGTGACGACAAGGGGCGCCGCGAATCCAACGTGCGCTGGAACTACGGGCACACCACCATTCCACGCCACCTGCGCGACATCTACCTCAACGAATACGGCATCGCCGATCTGCGCGGCTTGACCGACGAGGATTGCGTGCAGGCGATGACCGCAATCACCGAGGCGCCGTTCCAGGGCGACCTGCTGCAACAGGCGCAGGCTGCACGCAAGCTGTTGAAGAGCACCCAGCCGGATCCCGAGCGCCTGCAGCGAAACACGCCGCAGGCATTGGCCGCCGCACTGGCACCGTTCCGTGCCGATGGCAGCCTGCCGGACTATCCGCTCGGCAGCGATTTCAACGAGATTGAACAGGTGCTGGTGAAGGCGCTGGGATGGCTGAAGGCCAACACGCAGACCCGTGGCGACAAGCTGCGCACGGTCTGGGCGGCGCTGCGGCAACCGGCCGGCGACGGCGACGCGGTGTACCTGCAGCGCATGGGCCTGCAGGCGCCGAAGGATTTCGCCGAGCGCCTGGACGCGCGCCTGCTGCGCCTGGCGCTGGCGCGTACTGCGTAATCACGCGTACGGTAGCGCCGGGCCATCCCCGGCGAAAAAGCATCAGTGCCAACCAAGGTTGGCACCTACCAGGGCACGGCGGCACGCTATGCTGTGGCGATGAACGATGATTCCCGTTTCCTGCATGATCTGCAGCAGCGCGAGGCTTCAGGCGAAGACCTGCGTTACCTCTGCTTCTGGGGCCACCAGCCGCCGCGCAGCGGAGTTTCTGCGTCCTGTTTCAGCCAGTGGTATTACGCCGGCTTCGAGATCGATGGCGTGCACTACCGCACCGCCGAGCACTACATGATGGCCGGAAAGGCGCGTCTGTTCGGCGCCACCAAGCTGCTTGAGAAGATCGTCGCCAGCACCACGCCGGACAAGGCCAAGGCTTTCGGCCGCCAGATCGAAGGCTTCGATGAAGCGCGCTGGACGCAGGCCCGCTACGACCTGGTGGTGGAAGGCAACAGGGCCAAGTTCGCGCAGAACCCGGAACTTGGGGCGTTCCTGCGTGCGACCGCAGGCTGGGTGCTGGTCGAAGCCAGCCCGGTGGATTTCATCTGGGGCATCGGCCTGGCCAAGGATCACGCCGACGCGCACAACCCGGCGCAGTGGCGCGGATTGAACCTGCTGGGGTTTGCGCTGATGGACGTGCGGGACGCAATGTAACGCTCATCCACGCATGGCGTGGATCTACTGGCACGGCGGCCGATTCGTTTCGCCCCACAGAAAAAGAGAAAGGCCGGCTTGCGCCGGCCTTTCCTTCATCACGCTGCGATGCTGCTTACAGCGCCTTGGCAGCTTCCACCACATGGGCGGTGGTGATGCCGAAGTGCTTGTACAGCTGGTCGGCCGGGGCCGAGGCACCGAAGGTGTCGATACCGATCACGGCACCGTCCAGGCCGACGAACTGGCGCCAGAAACCGGTGACGCCGGCTTCCACGGCCACGCGCTTGCGCACGGCGTTCGGCAGCACCGATTCACGGTAGGCCGCATCCTGGCGCAGGAACACGTCGGTGGACGGCATCGAGACCACGCGGGTCTTGAGGCCGGCCGCGTCCAGCTGGGCCTTGGCTTCGGTGGCCAGCGAGACTTCCGAACCGGTGGCGATCAGGATCACGTCCGGGGTACCGGCAGCGTCGGCCAGCACGTAACCACCGCGCTCGATCTGGGCGATCTGCTCGGCGTTGCGCGGCTGGTGCGGCAGGTTCTGGCGGCTGAACACCAGGCAGCTCGGGCCGTCCTGGCGGGTGATCGCGGCCTTCCAGCTCACGGCCGACTCGACCGCATCGCACGGGCGCCACACATCGTTGTTCGGGATGTAGCGCAGCGAGGCCAGGTGCTCCACCGGCTGGTGGGTCGGGCCGTCTTCGCCCAGGCCGATCGAATCGTGGGTGTAGACGTGGATGGCGTGGGCCGGGATCAGCGCGCTCATGCGCACACCGTTGCGGGCGTAATCGCTGAACACCAGGAAGGTGGCGTCGAACGGAATGAAGCCACCGTGCAGGGCCAGGCCGTTGGCAATGGCGGTCATGCCGAACTCGCGCACGCCGTAGTACACGTAGTTGGCGTTGGCGTCGTCGCTGGCGACCGACTTGCTGCCCTTCCACAGGGTCAGGTTCGAGTGCGCCAGGTCAGCCGAGCCACCGACGATTTCCGGCAGCAGCGGTGCGTAGGCTTCGATGGCCAGCTGCGAGGCCTTGCGCGAGGCGATCGTCGGGCCTTCAGCGGCGACCTGGGCGATGTAGGCATCGGCCTTGGCAACGAAGTCGGCCGGCAGTTCGCCGTGCGAGCGACGGGTCAGTTCGGCGGCTTCGCCCGGGTACTGGCTGGCGTACTTGTCGAACAGCTGTTCCCACTCGGCCTGGCGCAGGGTGCCGGCGCCATTGGCGCGCCAGCCGTCGTAGATCGCCTGCGGGATCTCGAACGGACCGTATTCCCAGCCCAGCTGCTTGCGGGTGGCTTCCAGTTCGTCCTTGCCCAGCGGGGCACCGTGGCTGGATTCCTTGCCCGCCTTGTTCGGCGAACCAAAACCAATGGTGGTGCGGCAGCAGATCAGGGTCGGCTTGTCGTTCTGCGACAGCGCGGCCTCGATGCCGGCCTTGATGCTTTCCGGGTCATGGCCGTCGACGTCGCGGACCACGTTCCAGCCATAGGCCTCGAAACGCTCCGGGGTGTTGTCGGTGAACCAGCCCTCGACGTTGCCGTCGATGGAGATGTGGTTGTTGTCCCAGAAGCAGACCAGCTTGTGCAGGCCCCAGGTACCGGCCAGCGACGCCGCTTCATGCGACACGCCTTCCATCAGGCAGCCATCGCCCATGAACACCCAGGTGCGGTGGTCGACCACTTCCAGCTCCGGGCGGTTGAAGCGCTGTGCCAGCAGCTTCTCGGCCAGGGCGAAGCCCACGGCATTGGCGAAACCCTGGCCCAGCGGGCCGGTGGTGGTTTCCACGCCCGGGGTCTCGTGGCGTTCCGGGTGACCGGCGGTGTGGCTGCCCAGCTGGCGGAACAGCTTCAGCTGCTCGATCGGCAGGTCGTAGCCGCTCAGGTGCAGCAGCGCGTACTGCAGCATCGAACCGTGGCCGTTGGACAGCACGAAGCGGTCGCGGTTGAACCAGTGCGGATTGCTCGGGTTATGGCGGAGGTAGTCGTTCCAGAGGACTTCGGCGATATCGGCCATGCCCATGGGCATGCCGGGGTGGCCGGACTTTGCGGTTTCAACCGCATCGGCGGCAAGGAAGCGGATGGCGTTGGCCAACTGGCGACGGGTAGGCTGCGTCATGGTTCTGTCGGAATCGGGAGGCGGCCGCGGACGTGCGGGCGGCCTATTGTCCCATAGTCGCCGGGCGGGGGGTCGGTTCACGGTGCCCGGTCGTGGCGGCCGCTGGCCGGCGGCGGCGTGGTCTCCGCCGGATTCCGCATGTGAAAAGGGGTCGGATACCTTTCCCTGCGGAAAGGAATCCGACCCCGATCAGGTCGCCAGCTGTGGCGTTGGACTTAGTCCTGCTGCGGGCCCAGCGCCGGGCCGTCGTGGGACTCGCCCTTGGCCACCAAGGTGGTCAGGGCCAGGTCGCCGGTCACGTTCAGCGCGGTACGGCACATGTCCAGGAAGTGGTTCACGCCCAGGATCAGGCCGATGCCCAGCGGGTTAACGCCGACCATCGCACAGATCATCGCCACCACCGGCAGCGAGCCCGACGGCACGCCGGCGGTACCGATGCCACCAAGGATGCAGACCGCCATCACCATGATCTGCTGGCCGATGCTCAGGTCCACGCCGAAGAACTGGGCCAGGAAGATCACCGTCACGCCCTCGAACAGCGCGGTGCCGTTCTGGTTGGCGGTGGCGCCCACGGTCAGCACGAAGCGCGACACGCGCTGCGGCAGGCCCATCTGGTCGGCCACGCGCAGCGCGGTCGGCAGGGTGGCGTTGCTGGAGGCGGTGGAGAACGCCATCACCGTCGCTTCCTGGGTATCGCGGAAGAACGACAGCGGCGAACGGCCGGACAGCCACACCGCAGTGCCGTAGGTCACGACCATGTGCAGGCCCAGCGCCAGCACCACCACGCCCACGTAGGCACCGAGGCGGATGATCAGTTCGAAGCCGAACAGTGCGGCCAGGTTGAACATGAAGCAGGCCACCGCATACGGGGCCAGGCGGATGACCAGGTTGATCAGGGTCATCGAGATTTCAAACACGCCTTCGATGGCGCGGCGCAACGGGGCGACCTTCTCGTTGTCGGTCAGCACCATGCCGATGCCGAACATCAGCGCGAAGAACATCAGCGACAGGATCGCACCGTTGTCCGACGCCGCCTGCAGCACGTTGCTCGGCACGATCGACAGCAGCATGTCCATGCCCTTCGGCGTGCCATGGATGCCGGCAACGATTTCCTTGCTGCGCTCGGCGTTCTCCGAAAGCATCATGGCGGCGACCTGCGGATCGACGCCGGCGCCCGGCTTGAGCAGGTTGACCAGCACCAGGCCGATGCCCACGGCGATGCCGGACAGCAGCACGGTGTAGGCCAGGGTCTTCCAGCCGATGCGGCCGAGGGCGCGGATGTCGCCCATCTCCGACACGCCCATGATCAGCGCCGAGAAGATCAGCGGCACGATCAGCATGAAGATCAGGTTGAGGAACAGGCCCGACGCCGGGGTGGTGACGTAGTCCATTACCCACTTGGCACCGGCCTGCAGACCATCGACGCTGCCGCCCAGGGCGTGCACGATCAGTCCCAGGACCAGGCCGATCGCAAAGCCGATGCCCATCTTCCAATGCAGGGGCAACTTCTTCTTGTCGGCAGCAGCTGCTGTCATACGCGGGTTTCCTCGAAAAATGAATGCACTCTAACAAAGCGCGCAAGCGACGCCGGTTCAGGTTCGCCGCGGTGGATACAGCGGCGCCAGGCCAGTGTCGGCGGGGCCGGCAGCCGTCGACCAGTGCGGTCCGTCACGGAAGACCTCGCGCAGACGCGAACGCAGCGATGCCAGATCGCCCTGCCCGCCCCAGCGTGCCTGCTGCAGGTCCTGCAGCACCTGGCGCTGGGCCGGGTCATCCAACCGCGCAACGACCTGCTCGATGCGTTCGACGCCGGCCATCGCGCACAGCTGTGCCTCGACCTGCTCGAACCCTTCGCCATCCAGCGTGCGGCGCAGTTCGGCCAAGCCAGCACGTCCGCTCGCCACAATCGGCACAGAGGGCTTGCCAGCTACCGGCGCCGCCGCACGCGGTCGGCGGCCTCGCTGCCAGCCCCACAACAGGGTCAACAGCCACAGCAACGCCAGGCCGACGGCCGCGCCCATCCACGGCCACGGACGTTCGGCCAGGCCACCGGCACGCGGATCGGTCGCGGCGATGCGGCTGTCCTGGCCATCGCTGCCGGGCAGCGCGGCATCGGTATCGATTGGCGGCGGCGGTGCCGGCGAGGTGCTGCCAGCGCCATTGCCCGCCGCGACCGTCAGTGTCAGATCCGGCAGCTTCGCCTCCTGCGCCTTGCCTGCGCGCACATCCCACCACGGCAGGCGTGTACCGGGCACCACCAGCGAGCCGGGCTGGCGCGGCACGATCGAATAGCGGCGGGTGATCTTCAGCCGCGGCGTGCTGCCATTGAACGATTCTTCGTACTGCGCAGGTTCGGCGAATACCTGCGCGGCACTGCCGACATCGGGCACCGGCAGGTCGGTGAACTGCGCGCGGGTTGCCCCTTCGGCAACCGCTTCGACCACCACATTGGCCGCTTCGCCCGTACGGGCACTGGTCGGTGCACTGGTGTAGCGCAGCTGCAGGCTCTGCAGCGGCAGCCACGGTTGTGGCGCCTGCGCCGGTTGCGCCTGCACCTGCAACGTGCGGTCGGCGCCGGTGGCGTTCATGCGCCCGTCGCCACCGCCGAAGAAGTCGTCGAAGAAGCCACCGGCGCTGCGGCCGTTGAAGCGCGCACCTGCGAGGCGCAGGGTGCCGCTGCGCTCCGGGATCAGCAGGAAGCGACGCTCGACCATGTTGTAACGGCGGCCGTTGACCTGGCGCACATCGGTGCGGTCATCGCCCACGCGCTGCAGCGACGCACCGGCCGGTGTATCCAGCACCAGCTCGCCCGACGCCAGCTGTGATGCGAAATACAGGCGCACGACCACGCCCACGCTCTGCTGCACATAGGGCGTCTCATCATCGACAACGGTCTCGATGAAGGCCATCGCATTGCTGTCGGGGCCGGCGACGGCAGCGGCGTCCACCTGCAGGGTCAGCGGCGCGGTACGTGCACTGCCCACCTGCAGGCCCGGAATCACAAGCGCTCCGCTGCGCCGTGGCGTCAGTGCCACGCCATACAGATTGCGCTGCTGCATGCTGCCATTGCTCCACTCCACCTGGCGGCTGCTGGTCTGCCCGCTCAGATCGAAGTCGTTGCGCAGCAGGGTGAAGTCCGGCGCGCCCTGGTCGCTCTCAACGTTGAGGGTGACCGTGTCGCCCATCGCGATGCGGTCACGGTCAAGCCAGGCCCGCGGTTGCGCCCAGGCCAGCAGCGGCAGCCACAACAGCAGCGCCGCCAGAACGTTCCGTGGCCAGCGCCCATGCATGTTGATCGCCCGCGTCATCGCCCTTCCCTCTTCCTGCGTTCGTTTTCCAGCTGGAACTTGGCCCGCAGCAACGCGCCCGGATCGTCCGGAACACGCCGCATCCACGCTTCCACCGCTTGCTGCTCCTCGCGCTGGCGCGCGGTGCGGCCGTCACCGGCCGGTACCGGCTTGCCGTCCTTGTCCGCCTCGCCTTCGCGCGCCTGCTGCATCGCCTGCTGCATGCGCTGGCGCTGCTGCTCGTCGGCCTGCGCCTGGGCCTTGGCATCCTCAACCTGCGGCGGCACCTGCTGGCCATCGCGGCTGCGCTCGCCGGACTGCGGCTTCGATTGCGTGCTGTCGTCACCCGGCCTGGGCTGGCCCTGCTGGCCCTGCTGTGACTGTGGCTGACCCTGTCCCGGATCCTTCTGGCCCTGCTGCGGCTGCTGGCCTTGCGGGTTCTGCTGGCCCTGGGACGGGTTCTGCTGCTTCTGCTGCCCGTTCTGCTGCGGCTTCTGCTGGTCCTGCCCCTGCCCCCCCGACTGCTTGCGCTTGCGCGCGGCATCGACCACCGCGCGGTTGGCCACCGCATCGGGCATGCCGGGATGCAACGCCAGCGCACGGTCGTAGGCGGCGATGGCTTCATCGTAGCTGCCCTGGCGCGCCAGCGTATTGGCCAGGTTGTACCAACCGGCATCGTTGTCGATGCCTTCGAACTGCTTGCGCGCGGTGGCGAAGTCGCCCTTGCGATAGGCCTGCACGCCGTCGGCCAGACGCTGGTGCTGCAGCTGGTCGGCCCGCTTCCACAGGGTGCCCTGCGGCGGCTGCGAAGCAGGCGCCGCAGGCGTCTGCGCGTGCACGTCACTCATCCATGGCAACAGACCCACCGCCAGCACCGCCGCCAGCACCGCTCGGCGTCGGAACGCCAGCAGCGCCAGCAGCATCAGCGGCGGCAACAGCCAGAAGCCCTCGTCACGCCATTGCTTGCCTTCGCCCGGCCGTTGCGTGGCGCTGCCTTCGCGTGCATCAAGCACGCCCAGCGCACGCAGGTCGCTGTCATCTGCAGCGATGCGCGCATAGCGGCCGCCACCTGCCGTGGCAACGGCACGCAGGCTGCCTTCATCCAGCGCGGCCTGGCGAATCTGCCCACTGCCATCACGGTAGGCCGCGCCGGCGGGCGTGCCCAGGCCCAGTACCGACACCTGCAGTCCAAGACCGCGCGCCTGCGCGGCTGCCAACGCAGCTTCGCCATCGGCTTGATCGGTGACCAGCAGGATCTGTCCCTGCGGTGCAGCGATCTGCCGCATCAGCCGCGTGGCCCAGTCGATGCCACGGTCGGCACGCTGACCATCACGCGGCATCACATCCGGCGACAAGGCATCCAGATACAACGCAACATTGCTGCCGTCATCGGTCAGCGGCGCCACGGTGTAGGCATCTTCGGCGTATACCACCAGGCCGACCTGCCCGCCCTTGCGTGCGCGCAGGAGCTCACCGACTTTGGCCCGTGCCTGCAGCAGCCGCGACGGCGGCAGATCGGTGGCAGTGATGCGGCTGGACAGATCCAGCACGACCAGCAGCGGTGCGCTGGGCTGGAACATCGGCTGTGCCTGCTGCCGCCAGCTCGGTCCGGCCATGGCCAGTGATGCCAGCGTCCAGCCCAGCAGCACCGCCAATGGCAGCCGCATGCGACGGCGCGTACCCGCCGCCAGCAGATGCGGCAACAGGTGTGCATCCACCGCCTGCCGCCACGCATCGCTGCGCCGCTGCCGGTACAGCGATACGGCGAGAATCACCGGCAGCGCCAGCAATGCCCACAGCCATTCCGGGCGCAGGAAGTGCAGCGCGTTCCAGTCCGGAAGATGGGAGACGAACGCGATCATCGACGACGCTCCGGCCACGCCCAGGCCAATGCGCCCAGCAGCAACGCCAGGCCCAACGGCCATGCGTAGCGTTCCTCGCGCGGGCGCAGGCTCGGTCCCTTCGCCGCGATTGGCTCCAGACGGTCCAGTTCGGCGTAGATGCCGGCCAGCTGCGAGGTATCGCGTGCACGGAAGAACTGGCCACCGGTCAGGCTGGCAATTTTCTTCAACGTCGCCTCGTCCACCGGATCCTGGTCAGCGGAAATCGGAATGCCGAGGAAGCGCATGCTGCCATCGCCACCAAACGCAACGGTGTGGATGCGTACACCTTCGGCCTGCGCGACTTCGGCCGCACGCAGCGGTTCGAGCACGCCGGCATTGCTGACGCCGTCGGTCAACAGGATCAGTACACGCTGCCCTTCGGGCTGGCTGCGCAGGCGCTTCACCGCCAGGCCGATGGCATCACCGATGGCCGTCTCGCGGCCAGCCAGGCCGACCACGCTGTCGCGCAGCTGGTCGCGCACGCTGGCCAGGTCGGCAGTGAGCGGCGTGAGCGTATAAGCGCGGTCGCCGAAGATCAGCAGGCCGATGCGATCACCGGCGCGACGATCCAGGAAGTCGGCCAGCACGGCCTTGGCCGCGGTGAGGCGATCCACCGCCTGCCCCCCCAGTACCATGTCGCCCTCGCCCATGCTGCCGGATACGTCCATCGCCAGCATCATCTGCCGCCCCTGCTGCGGTGGCGTGATGGCCTCACCCAGCTGCTGCGGGCGCGCGAACGCGATGCACAGCGCGCACCAGCCCAGCCACAGCAGCAGCGTACGCAGCCACGACACATCGACGCGGCCACCACCGGACAGCGCTTCCAGTTCACTCGCCGCGTACGGTACGCGCAGTGCCGCACCCGGGTCGGCGCGGCGCTTCCACCCCTGCATAAGCAGTGGCAGCGGCAACGCCAGCAGGGCCAGCGGCCACGCCAGCTGCAGGTCCGGCCATGGCCAGTAACTCGCCAGCAGGTTCATCGGCGGCGCTCCAGCAGCATTGCCAGGTAGCGCTCGCGGGCCCAGCTGCGCACGGCCGCCACTTCGCTGGCGTCCACGCGGGGGCGATAGGCACCTTCGGCCAACAGGCTGCGACGCGCGTCGGGCAACGTGCCCTTCGGATCCACGCGCTGCCACCAGGCATCGTCGCGCAGGGATTCACTGCCCGGCTGCGCCTGCCGCGCGCCACGGCGCAGCAGGCCGGCGATCACCGCCAGTTCCGCGGTGGCATCAGTGGTGGTGGCCAGCTCCTGGTCGAACGCCTGCAACCAGCGTTGGCGACGGCGGCGGCGTTTCCACCACAGCAGGGCCAGCGCCAGGATCACCAGCAACACCGCGCCGCCGATCATCAGATAGCCGGGGGCCGGCGGCCACCACGACGGTGCCGGCGGCAGCTGTACATCGCGCAGCGGAAGGTTGGCGCTCATGCCGGTACCTCGGTCGCCGACGGCGCCAACCAGGCATCGCTGGGCGCATCGGTGGACAACACCTGCACGTCAACGCGGCGTGCGCCGAGCTGGCGGCGCAGCGCCTGCAGCGGTTCGACGAAGTGCGCCTGCCAGTGCGACTGCACTTCGCTGCGCCGCAGATCAAGGCCAATGCGCTGCTGCGCGGTCTGGAACTGCAGGGCCGCCGAAGGTGGTTGCAGCTCGAGGGGATCGACCAGCAGCACCAGGCTGAGGTCATGGTGCTGGGCCAGCGCGCTCCAGCGCACGACGGGAATCTTCGCGGCCTGCTGCGGATCGGCCAGCACCAGCATGCGCGCCCCGGGACGCAGCACGCGGGCGGCATGGTCCAGCGCGCGCTCCAGGCCGAGATCGTCGGCGGGCGGCTGCGCGTACCAGCGGGTGAGTGCGTCGAGCACGCGCAGTACGCCCCGCGGCCCACCCGCAGGTGCAATCGGCGCTTCACGGTCGCTGCCGCGCAGCGCGCCCACACGATCGCCGCGACGCTGCGCCGACCACGCGGCGACGGCGCCGGCGCGTGCCGCCTGCACCGACTTGAAGCGCACACGGGTGCCGAAGTACAGCGCCGGCGAGGTGTCGGCCACGATCAGGCTGACCCGCTCGCGTTCGGCCTGGAAAAGCTTGGTATGGGCACGCCCGGTCCGCGCGGTCACGCGCCAGTCGATATGCCGGGCATCATCACCGGCCACGTACTCGCGTGACTCGGCGTACTCCATGCCACGCCCACGCAGCGGCGACGGCGCCTGCCCGGCATTGCCGGCACGACCACGGCGCGGCGGCGGCGGCCGCTGTGCCAGCCGGCGCAGCGCCACCAGTTCGGACAGGTGCGGGCGCAATCCGTCGCCATCACTGACGGTGGATGCGGCTTCCAGGGATCGATCGGTCATGCGCAGGCTCAGGGTGCCGGCACCCGGGCCAGCAGCTCCTGCACCAGGCGCTCGCCATCCCAGCCTTCGGCGGTGGCTTCGTAGCTGGGCAGCACGCGATGGCGCAGCACGTCGGCGGCGACCGCACGCACATCGTCGGGAGTGACGAAGTCGCGGCCGGCCAACCAGGCGCGTGCACGTGCGCAGCGTTCCAACGCAATGGAACCACGCGGGCTTGCGCCCCAGGCGATGCGGCGCCCGAGGCCGGCGTCATAGCGCGACGGATCACGCGAGGCCAGCACAAGTTCGACCAGATAGCGTTCCAGTGCCGGTGCCATATGCAGGTCCAGCACTTCGCGGCGGGCATCGAACACATCCTGCATCGGCAGCTTCTCCGGTGCGGGTGCCGCTTCGCCCAGCGCGCCACGGGCACGCTCGCGGGCGAGCCGCAGGATCTCCGATTCGGCCGCCTGGTCCGGGTAGCCGATGCGTACGTGCATCAGGAAACGGTCCAGCTGCGCTTCCGGCAGCGGGAAGGTACCTTCCTGCTCGATCGGGTTCTGCGTGGCCATCACCAGGAACAGCGGCGGCAATGCGTAGGTGTGGCGGCCAACGGTGACCTGGCGCTCGCCCATCGCTTCCAGCAGCGCCGACTGCACCTTGGCCGGCGCACGGTTGATTTCATCGGCCAGCAGGATCGGATGGAAGATCGGGCCGGGTACGAATTCGAAGCGCCCTTCCTGCGGGCGCCAGATCTCGGTGCCGGTCAGGTCGGCCGGCAGCAGGTCGGGGGTGAACTGCACGCGGGCGAAATCCGCCTCCAGGCGCGAGGCCAGCGCACGGATGGCCGTGGTCTTGGCCAGGCCCGGCGCGCCCTCCACCAGCAGGTGGCCGTCGGCCAGCAATGCGATCAACAGGCGTTCGACCAGGGCCGCCTGGCCGACGATTTCGGCCGACAGCGCGTCGCGCAGCTGGTTGAAGGCGCCATGCAGGCGGGAGGTGGCCGGCGCGGGCGGCGGCGAGACGGTTTCGGGCATCGGCGGTGGCAGGTTCATGGGGGCCTTTGACCGGCGCGGGACGGCACGGGTTCCCGACATCATCGCAGGGTGCCTTGCGATTGGCATCAAGAACGGCTGAACGGGCACCTCATCCACGCATGGCGTGGATCTACCGGATCGTCCGCGCATTACGTCCGGCATGAACGAAGAAGGGCCGCACATGGCGGCCCTTCTTCGTGTCGCGGGTGCGTTGGCTCAGTTCTGCCTGGCCACGCGCAGCACCTTCGGGGTGACGAACACCAGCAGCTCGGCCTTGTCCTTGCTGCGGCCACGCTTCTTGAACAGGTTGCCCAGGAACGGCACATCGCCCAGGAACGGAACCTTGCTGATGCTGTTGCGGTCGGTGAACTCGTACACACCACCGATGACCACGGTCTGCCCGTCCTCGACCAGCACTGCGGTGTTCACTTCGCGGCGGTTGATCGACGGCACGGTGCCATAGCCTTCCAGCTGGATCAGCCGATCCACTTCGTCCTTCTTCACCTGCATGTTGAGGAACACGCGGTTGTCGTTGGTGATGGTCGGGGTGACCTTCAGTTCCAGCACCACTTCCTTGAACTGCACGTTCGGCGTAGCGACACCGCCGGCACCGGCACTGATGGTCACATAGCCGATTTCCTTACCCTGCTTGATCAGGGCCTCGCGCTGGTTGGTGGTGACCACGCGCGGGTTGGAGATCACTTCACCACGCGACTCCTCCTGCATGGCCGACAGCTCCACGTCCAGCAGGTAGCCGGCATTGAGGATCGATAGCGCCAGCGAACCCGCCGGATTGGTGGACGCCGCCGGCATGGCCCAGTTCAGGCCACGGGTGATCGTCGAACCGACCGGAATCGGCGCCGGGCCGGTGCTGCCGCCCGCCACCCAGTCACGGTACGCCTTGGCGTTGGTCGCATTGGCTTCGACCTGCGACTTGCGGGTTTCCGCATTGGCTTCGAGGTTGCCGCTGAAGTAGGCGTTGTCGCGGCTGCCGCTGATGCCGAACCGCGCACCCAGCTCACGCGCGAAAGTATCGGTAGCGATGACGATGCGGCTCTCGATCAGCACCTGGTCGACCGGACGGTCGATCACGCTGATCAGTTCACGCATGCGCGCGATCTTCTTCGGGATGTCGCTGATCATCAGCGTGTTGGTGCGCTCGTCGGCGACGATGCGGCCACGGCCGGACAGGAAGCCGCTTTCCTCCTGCGACGACCCACCGCCCCCGCCACCTGCACCACCACCGCCACCACCGCCGATGCCCTTGGCTTCGGTCAGGGCTTTGAAGATCTGGGTGGCGCTGTGGTAGTTGATCTGGACGTAATCGGTCACCAGGTCTTCGCGGTTCTCGATGGCGATGCGCGCGTCTTCCTTCTCCTGCTCGAACTTGGCCAGTTCGGCCTGCGGGCCGACCCAGATCACGCTGCCGTCGCGTCGCTTGTCCAGGCCCTTGGCGCGCAGCACGATGTCCAGCGCCTGGTCCCACGGCACGTTGACCAGGCGCAGCGTCACATTGCCCTGCACCGAGTCGGAGGCCACCACGTTGAGGTTGGACTCTTCGGCGATCAACTGCAGCACGGTGCGCACCGGCACGTCCTGGAAGTTGAAGGTCACCGGCTTGCCGGTGAAGCCGCGCTGGCCGACGGCCTTTGCCGCCTGGGTGACGCTGCCGGCGGTCACTGCACCGACGGCGGCCGGAGCCTGCCGCGCGCTGATCTCGACCACGTATTCGTTGCCGCTCTGGTAGGCCAGCGACTCCACCGCACCGCCGGTGCTCAGCACCAGCTGGGTGCCGGCGCCGGACGGCTTGGCGTCGATGCGCTGCACCGGGGTGGCGAAGTCGACGACGTTCAACGGCTTCTGCAGATTGGCCGGCAGGCGGGCGTTGCCGACGTCGACCACCACGCTGTTGCCCTGCGTGCGCAGGTCCGGGATCGCGCCCTGGCCGTCAAACTGCACGATCAGGCGGCCCGCGCCATCATCGCCGCGCTTGAAATCGATCTTGGCCACCGACAGGCCGGCGGGTGCCGCGGCCGGTGCGACGGTGGTGCCCACCGGCTTCTCCGCCGGTGCGGCGGCCAGCGCCGGAGCGCAGGCCAGCATCAGCGCGACTCCCAACGCGCTGACACGGTTCAAGGTAGAGCGCCGGATGGGACGCAGCCCCTTGGCTTGGTGAAAGGTCATCGTGCTATCCCCAGTAAACGATCATTGATCTTCAAGCGAGAGCGTTGCCGGCCGTTCCAGCCAGCCACCCGCGCCATCCGGCACCAGTTCGATCAGCTCCACACGGTCTTCGAAGACCGCAGTGACCCGCCCGTCGCTCTGCCCCAGGTAGCCGCCCGGGCGCACCCGGTAGGTCACCTTGTCCGGCCCCATCACCAGCGCGACGGTGCCGCCGCCGGTGCCGATGGTACCGACCATGTCCAGTGCGTCCAGCGGGAAGCCCTCCAGGGGCTCCTTGCGCCGGTTCGGATCCGGCCGCAATCCGCCATTCCCCTGCGGATTGGTCCAGGCGTCGGTGAACGGATCACGCAGGCCCTGCGCGGAGTACTCGAAGGTCTCGAACTGCTGCATCACAGGCAACGGTTCCAGCGGCTGCGCCGGCCGGGCACGTTCGCCTTCCACCCACTTCTCGAGATTCGGCGCGTCGCCCGGCGTGCTGGTCACGCCACGGCCGCAGGCGGCCAGCAGCAGCACGGCAGCGACCATCCCGCAACGTGCAAAGAAGGAACGGATCACTTGCTGCCCTCCTTGCCGGCTTCAGCCTTCTGCTGTTCCTGCACCTCGGTCTCGTCGAGATACCGGTAGGTCTTGACCGTGCCGGACAACTCCAGCGCACCGGCACGCGAACCACCGCCAGCCTTGTCCGCCGGCTTCAGGTTGATGTCGTGCATGGTCAGGATCACCACGCGCGGCAGCGAGGCCACGCCACTGACGAACGCGCCGAACTGGTGATAGCTGCCCACCATCTTCAGCTTGATCGGCTTCTCGGCGTAGAACTCCTTGACCTGCTCCTGTTCCGGTTCGAACAGCTGGCTGGTCAGGCCGCTGGACAGCGCGGTCTGCGAAATGTCGATGATCAGGTCCGGCATTTCGGTCTTGCTGGGCAGCTGCCGCAGCATCTGCTGCAGGACCTGCTCCATCTGCGCCAGCTGCTGCTTCAGCGGCCCCAGGTTCACCGCGCGTTCCTGCTGCTTGGAGAACTCGGTACGCAGATCGCTTTCCTTCGACTCCAGGCTGGCCAGTTCATCACGCTTGCCGCTGATCAGCAGCATCCACGCAACGAACATGATGACCAGGGCCAGCAACGAACAGAAGACGATCTTGGCCTTCTGCGGCCAGTTGCCGATGTCGTTGAAATCCAGGTTCTTCAGATCGATTTTCTGGCTCATGCGCGATCCCCCTGCAGCGGGGCGTAAGAGGCCTGCGGCGGCTGCGCCAGGCGGCTGCCCTCAGGCCTGGCGGCCGGTGCCGGTGCGGCGGGCTGGTTCGGCTTGGCCGGTGCAGGCGCCGGCGCAGTGGCCGGTGCGGTGGCCGGTGCGGTGGCCGGTGCGGTGGCCGGCGCCGCTGCCGGGGCCGCCGCCGGTTGGGCCGGGGCCGGCGCTGCTGCAGCGGCCGGGGCCGCCGCATCGGGGCCGGCGGCAAGCGGCGCCACGGCGGGCGTCGCAGCCGGCGCGGCCGCCACGCTGCCATCGGCGTTCAAACCGGGGGTGCCGGTCTCTTCACTCTGCGCAGGCAGCTTCACCGTGACCTTGAACATGTACGGCAGTGCCTTGATGTCCGATACCGGGCCGGCAGCACTCTTGTCTGCGGCACTGGCCTGGATGATCGACAGCTCCGGGTTGGTCATCCAGCCGGAAGTTTCCAGGTTGCGCATGTAAGCCGACACGCGTGCATTGGACTGGGTGCGCCCCTCGAGGGTGAGCATGTCCCCCTCCTGCTGCAGGGCGGTCAGCACCACGCCGTCAGGAATCGTGCGCACCAATGCGTCGAACAGGTGGACCATCTGCGAGCGCTTGGCCTGCAGTTCCTCGATCACCTTCTTGCGGGCCAGCAGGCGGTCCTTCTGCGCATCGAGGCGGTCGATCTCCTTGTTCTGTTCCTTGACCTTCTCGATCTCGGCTTCCAGATAGGCGTTGCGGTCCATCTGGCCGCTCACCTGGCGGTCGTAGTAGAACCAGATCAGCAGCGACAGCAGCAGGCCACCAATCGCGGCCATGCCCAGCATTGCGTAGAACTCGCGCTGGCGTTGCTTGCGCCGCTCGGCGCGCCAGGGCAATAGATTGATGCGTGCCATCAGTCGAAGCTCCTCAGCGCCAGACCGGTGGCGATCATCAGCGCGGGGGCATCCTGGGCCAGCGCATGTGCGTTCACCTTCGGGCCCAGGGTCATCTGTGCCAGCGGGTTGGCGACCACGGTCGGCACGCCCAGCTGTTCTTCAACCATCTCCGGCAGACCCCCCAGCACGGCGCAGCCGCCGGCCAGCACGATGTGGTCGACACGGTTGAACTCACTGCCCGCATAGAAGAACTGCAGCAGGCGGCTGATCTGCTGGACCGTGGCCTCCTTGAACGGCTCCAGCACTTCCATCTCGTAGCTTTCCGGCAACCCGCCCTGGCGCTTGGCCAGACCGGCTTCCTCGTAGCTCAGGCCGTAGCGGCGCATGATCTCGTCGGTCAGCTGCTTGCCACCGAACACCTGTTCGCGGCTGTACAGGCTGCGGCCACCGCGCAGGACATTGAGGGTGGTCATGGTGGCGCCGATGTCGACCAGCGCGACCACGCCGTCGATCGATACCGGCAGCTCGCTGGCGACCAGGGCGTAGGCGTTCTCGACCGCGAAGGCCTCCACGTCCATCACCTTGGCCTGCAGGCCACCCAGTTCCAGCGCGGACTGGCGCAGTTCCACGTTCTCAGAACGCGACGCGGCCAGCAGCACCTGGACCATCTCCGGGTTGTTCGGGATCGCCCCGATCACCTCGAAGTCCAGGTTCACTTCCTCGATCGGGTACGGAATGTAGTTGACCGCTTCCAGCTCGATCTGGGCTTCCATGTCGTTCTCGTCGAGCTCGGCCGGCATCGGGATCACCTTGGTGATCACCGCCGACCCGGCGACGGCGGCAGCGGCCAGCTTGGCCTTGCTGCCTGAACGGTTCATCGCACGGCGGATGGCCTCACCCACGGCCTCCACTTCCACGATGTTCTTCTCCACCACCGCATTCGGCGGAAGAGGTTCCACAGCGTAGTGTTCCACACGGAAACGATTGCCGCTGCGGGACAGCTGCAAAAGCTTTACCGCAGTCGAACTGATGTCGACGCCTACAAGCGGCGACTGACTTTTTGGGATGAGCCCCACGGTTTCTCCCCTGCCGACGGGCACTTGGACGCAAGACCTGCGTCCGAGCATTAATAACGTATTCTTAGCAAATGGCAACGGCCCTGCTGTGAAGTTCCTCACGGATTCACGATGCAGCCCCTGACTGTTCCCCTTGCGCTCCCCGGTGCCGACCCCAGCCGCCACCTTGCGTAATCTATACTCTGCGACCACGAAATTCGCAATCGGAATCTGAACCCGATGACTCGACTCCGCCGCTGGCTGCGCTGGATCTTCCTGATTGTCCTGGTCCTGGCGCTGATCGGCGCGGCCGCCGTGGGCGGTCTGTACTACGCTGTGTCCTCCAAGCTTCCCGACGTGCAGACCCTGCGCGACGTGGAAATGCAGGAGCCGATGTACGTCTATGCTGCCGACGGCAAGCTGATGGCGGTGTTCGGCGAGACCCGGCGCACCCCGATCACCATGAAGGACGTGCCGGAAAAGCTGAAGCAGGCGTTCCTGGCCACCGAGGATGCCCGCTTCTACGAGCATGGCGGCGTGGACTACATGGGCATCGGCCGTGCGGTGTGGCTGCTGGCCACCACCAGCGACAAGCGCGTGCCGGGTGGCTCCACCATCACCCAGCAGGTGGCCCGCCAGTTCTTCCTCAGCTCCGAGTACAGCTACACCCGCAAGCTGGCCGAGATCCTGCTGGCGCGGAAGATCGAGTCCGAGCTGAGCAAGGATGAGATCTTCGAGCTGTACCTGAACAAGAGCTTCTTCGGCAACCGCGCCTACGGCGTGGCCGCCGCGGCCGAGTTCTACTACGGCAAGAAGCTGAACGAGCTGGACCTGGATGAAATGGCCTCGCTGGCCGGCATCCCCAAGTTCCCCTCGTCGGGCAACCCGATCTCCAACCCGGAACGTGCCCGCCAGCGCCGCGACAACTACGTACTGCAGCGCATGGCCGACCTGAAGTTCGTCAGCCAGGCCGAGGCCGACGCGGCCAAGGCCGTGCCGATGCACGCCACCGCGCATGAGCCGCCGGTGCAGGTCGACGCCCCGTACGTGGCCGAGCTGGTGCGCCAGGAAATGATCGCCCGCTTCGGCGGTGATGTGGTCAACAAGGGTTACCACGTCACCACCACCATCGACTCCACCCTGCAGACCGCCGCCAACCAGTCGGTGCGCGACGGCCTGCTGCTGTACGACCACCGCCACGGCTGGCACGGCGTGGAGAAGCAGGTCCAGGTGGGTGCAGGCGAAGACGCCGCCGCCCTGGCCGAGCACCTGCGCGGCATGTTCGGCCAGGCCGGCCTGCTGCCGGCGATCGTCGCCAGCACCGGCGCCGATGGCAGCGCCACCGTGGTGCTGGCCAACCGCAGCGAGATCGTGCTGCCGGCCGGTGCCGCCAAGTGGACCAACAAGACCCCGGGCAAGCTGGTGCAGCGCGGTGACATCGTGCGCGTGCGTGCCGGTGCCAAGGAGGGCGAGTGGCTGCTGGACCAGATTCCGCGCGGCCAGTCCGCGCTGGTCTCGCTGGATGCCCATAACGGCGCGCTGAAGGCGCTGGTCGGCGGCTTCAGCTTCTCCGGCAACAAGTTCAACCGCGCCACCCAGGCCCGTCGCCAGCCGGGTTCGAGCTTCAAGCCGTTTGTCTACGCGGCCGCCTTCGACAAGGGCTACAACCCGGCCTCGATCGTGCTCGACGCCCCGGTCGTGTTCCGCGACCGCCGCGGCAAGACCTGGGCCCCGCAGAACGATGGCGGCGGCTTCCGCGGCCCGATGCGCCTGCGTGAAGCGCTGGTGCAGTCGCGCAACCTGGTCTCGGTGCGCCTGCTCGACGGCATGGGCGTGGACTACGCACGCAAGTACATCAGCGAGTTTGGTTTTGCCGAATCCGAGCTGCCGCCGAACCTGTCGATGTCGCTGGGTACTGCTTCGCTCACCCCGCTGTCGGTGGCCCGTGGCTACGCCGTGTTCGCCAACGGCGGCTCGCGCGTGGACACCTGGCTGATCGACCAGGTGAACGACCGCGACGGCAACCTGGTGTTCAAGGAAAACCCCGCTCTGGCCTGCCGCGACTGTGCCGGCAGCAGCGACCAGCCGGTCAACCAGGTGGTGGACGGCTTCAACTTCGGCGCCCCGGCCCCGAAGGTGGACCCGGCCGCTGCGGCCAAGGCCGAAGCCAAGACCGAGACCCCGGCGGCCCCGGTCAACCCGGATGCCCGCACCGCCCCGCGCGCGATCGACGCCCGCACCGCCTACCAGCTGGTGTCGATGATGCGCGACGTGGTCCAGCGCGGTACCGGCGTGCAGGCCAAGGTACTTGGCCGCGAGGACGTGGGTGGCAAGACCGGTTCCACCAACGACCACCGCGACGCCTGGTTCTCCGGCTTCGGCGGCCCGTACGTGACCACCGTGTGGGTGGGCCGCGACGACTTCCGCTCGCTGGGTTACCGCGAATACGGTGGCAAGGCCGCCCTGCCGATCTGGATCGACTACATGCGCACCGCGCTGAAGGACACCCCGATCGCGCAGAACGATCCGCCCAGCGGCATGGTCCAGGCCACCCTCAACGGCGCAACCGAGTGGGTGAAGGTGGAAGACATGGATCGCCTGACCGACTACGACCTGAACCTCAATACGCCGCAGGCCGACGCCGCCGCGTTCGATATCTTCTAAGAGGCAGGTAGGGATGGGGGCCAACCTTGGTTGGCACCGCCTCTGTAGAGCCGAGCCCATGCTCGGCTCCGGTGGCCCGCGTTAGAGCAGCCGAGCATGGGCTCGGCTCTACAGGATCAACGGCACCCGCACATACCCACGCAGATGTCACATCCGTGCGCTAGTCTGTAGCCAGGTCGCAACAGGGAGTCATCGCATGCATCGCGCCCGCCAGCATGCTGCCAGCCAGACCCGCGAGCGGCGCCACCGCCTCGCCCACGAAGCCGCCCGCCTGATGGCCGAAGGCGGCATCCGCGACTACCACCAGGCCAAGTTGAAGGCCGCCAGCCGGCTCGGCATCCACGACGATGCCTCCCTGCCCCGCAATACCGAGATCGAAGACGCCCTGCGCGAGTACCAGCGGCTGTTCTCCGGGCCCCAGCATGGCAACGAACTGCAGCGTCGTCGCGAAGCCGCAATGCGTGCGCTGGAGTTCCTGCACGGCTTCTCCCCGCGCCTGGCCGGCCCGGTGCTGGATGGCACCGCGGATGCCAACAGCCCCGTGCAGCTGCACCTGCACAGCGACGACCCGGAGGCGGTGCATCGCTTCCTGGACGAGCACGGCATTCCCGCAGAATCGCGGGTGCGCCGCCTGCGCATGGACCGCGAACGCAGCCTGGATGTGCCGGTATGGGTGTTCAGTGCCGAGGAACTGACCTTCGACCTGGCCGTGCTGCCGTACGACGCCCTGCGTCAGGCACCGTTGTCGCCGGTGGATGAGAAGCCGATGCGGCGCGCGTCTGTTGCGCAGTTGCGGCAGGTGCTGGCGGAAGCGGAGATCACCGCGTACATCGGCGGATGACGACGGTAGCGCCGGCCCATGGCCGGCGAGCGCAGCGGCACCTGCCCTGGGTGGGTGCGGACCGTTGGTCCGCACTCTGCTTCAGGTTTCACAGATGCCTGGCCGAAGAGCAGCCGAGCATGGCTACAGTGGCAATCCGGTGCCACGCGACGGCTCGGGGTCACTCATCCACTCGGCCAGCCAGGGGGCGGCGGCACGCTTCGGATACTCCTCCATCATCCGCGCATGCATGGTCTGCAGGTCATTCAACAACCAGGCCTGATGGTAGATGTCGCTGAACGAATCAGACCAGCCGCTCTTCACCCGCTGGCGATCGCTGCTTTCCAGGCTCGGCACCAGATCGTGGGGCCCATCCAGAATGGTCTGCAGCGCGCGGTTGATGCCGGCGTTTTCCTCGGCCGCCTCACGCAGCGAGGCAATGCGGTCCACCACACGCGTGCAGCGATAGGGCGCACAGCCGCCCGTGGCCTCGATGTAATCGGCAATATCCGCCAGCAGGTTGGCCTTCAACCGCCACGCCACTTCGCTTTCCATCGCCTGCCGTACCCGCATGGTTCGCCGCGTGCTGGCACGGATGTCCTCCGCGGTGACGTACGGTTGCCCCGGCGTGTTGCTGCCATGACGCACCAGCACGATGCGATGGATCGCCTCCTTGCCGATGCCCTCCACCCGCAGCGCGGCCGCCTGCGGGTGTATGCGCGGCGGAGGCACATTGGTGAACCGCCAGTAGTACCAGAGCAGCATGACCACACCGGACAGGCACAGCAGGCTGGCCAGCATCCAGCCATCCAGGTGCCGGGTGTAGTAGTAGTACCGCGCACGCCACAGATAGAAGCTGCGGTAGCTCATGAATCGACGTACCCAACCGTACATTGCCATCTCCTCGGCCAGTGCCCCGGCGCGGCGGGGCTCGTTACGCGCACCACGCCGGGGCGTCATGGCTTACCAGCCGATGCCCACACCCACGCCCACGGTACGTTCGCCACTGTTGGTGAACGCGCCATTGAGGCTGAAGGTGGCTGAGCCCTTTTCGTTGAGCACGCGCTGGTAGCCCACCGCCATGGCCGACTCGCCATCGCTGTAGCCCACGCCCGCACCCAGGCGGTTGTAGGTGTTCAGGCCGGCGGTGTTCATGGCCATCGCACTCTGCGCGCTGCTCATCGCCGCCATGCGGTTGAAGCGCTTGTCCATCTTGTCCAGGCGACGATCCACCTCGCGCGAGATGCCATCGCTGTACTCGTTGGCGCGGGCCAGCATCTTTTCCAGATCCGCGGTATCGACCTGCGGGGTCGGCTCCTTCGGGGTTTCCGGCGTGGCGTTGGGTGCCTTGCCGATGTCAGCCACGGTCGACGTTTCGGCCGGCGGCGTGGGGGCCTCGGGGGCTCCGGTGGCGTTGACGGCAACACGCGCCTGCGACTGGCCGTCGATGCGCTGTTCCAGCCCGTCCATGCGGCCGTTGAGCTGCTGCTGCACGTCGTGCAGCTGGCCGCCGTTGACGGCGTCGCGGCTACCGGCAGCTACCAGGCCGTTGGCCACGTTGGAGATGACCATGCCCTGTGCACCGGCCAGGGTGAGCTCGTTCAGGCCATCGCTGCGGGTGGTGGTGTCCTGGAAGACGGAGCGGAGCTGGGTTTCCACCTTGTCCACGCGCGAGCCCTGGCTGGTGACAGCGCCATCAAGCGACTGCAGTGCATCGTTGAGCGTGGACTGCTGCTGGCCCTGGACGGTGAAGTGCGGGCCGATGATGTTGCCGTTGCTGTCGATGTGAGCGCCGCCGCCTAGGTTGGCGAGGGTGGCGTTGAGTTGGGCGACGGTGGTGGCGTCCTGGGCGTTGCGGCCGTTGGCGACGTTTACGATGCGGCGGCGATAGTCCTCGTTACCAACAGAAACGGTGTCCGCCTCCTGAGCAACAGAGGCATACCCAAGTGCAACGCTGTTGCGAGCGCCATCAACAACAACCGAGCGAGCGCCAAGTGCGACACCCCCACTTTCATTCACGGTCGAGCTCGCGCCCAAAGAAAAGCCTTCTATCGCCGACTCCGTAACAAATGCTGCGCGACCTAGCGCGACAGAATTTCGTCCGAGAGCCTTCGAGAAGCTACCAACCGCTGTGCCACCCTCGCCTGTCGGCGAAGATTCGGCGGAATCACCGATAGCCACACCCAACCAGCCCGCCGATGCATCAATGCTCAGATCGTCGTAGCCAACCTTCACGAAGCGGCTTCCCTGCTCAAGGCCATCCATGCGCTGGTTGGTGGTGTACAGCTGCCGGCCATTCACAACATCCTTGCTCCCTGCGGACAGCTCGCCATCCGCCACACCAGTCAGTGTCGCGCCGCCGAAGTCAATTACGTGCCCTGTCTCAGCCGCAGACAAGCGTGCAAGATCGTTGTTCGTCACCTGAGAGTCGCGCAGCGCATCCAGATCGCTGCGATTGCGGGCGATCTCCTGCTTGGCATCGTGCAACTGGCTACCCGTCACTGCATCGCGACTGCCCGCTGCGATTCGACCATCAGCCAGATTGGTCAGCACCGCCCCCTGTGCGCCGGACAGCGTGAGTTGGTTCAAACCATCAGCGCGGATCGTGGTGTCCTGGAATGCCGAGCGCAGCTTGCCTTCCAGCGAGCCAACGCGTGCATCGGTCACAACCACCGCACCATCCAGCGCGGTCAGCGCATCGCCGACGGTGTTGTGGTTGCTCCCCTGAATCGCGTAGGTGGGCGCGATGATGTTGCCGCTGGCGTCGAGGCTGGCACCGCCGCCAAGGGTGGCGAGACCATCTTTGAGCTGCTCCACCGTAGCTACGTCAGTGCTGTTTCGTCCCCTCTGGACGTTGACGATACGTCGCTCCTGGTTCTTCATACCGACCGATACGGTGTTCTCCTCATCCGCATACGAAGAGTGACCCAGGGCGACGCTATTCCTCGCATTCTGATCAACAATTGCGAGTGCACCCACCGCAACACCACCGGCAGCACCCACTCTTGAACTCGCCCCAAGTGCAAAGCCTTCGCCCGCCTCTACAGCGACATAGGCACCGCGTCCCAGCGCCACTGAGTTGATACCAAGCGCCTTCGAGAAGCTGCCCACAGCGGTGCCACCCTCACCAGTCGGTGACGACTCTGCGGAATCACCGATGGCGACACCCAACCAACCAGCCGACGCATCCTCGCTGAACTCATCGTAGCCGACCTGCAGGAAACGACTACCCTGCTCCATCTGCTCGATCCGGGCATTGGTGGCAAACAACTGCCCACCATTCACCGCATCCGTACTGGCAGCCGAGCTGATATCCCCCGGACCAACGCCTTTCACCACAGCACCTTCAAGGTCAACCAGGGTCCGGTCAGCATTGAACTTCACCACGCCTTCCAGATCCGGTTCGAAGCCATCGAACTCGGCGCGCAGGCGGTCCAGATCCACGCGATGGCCAGCCAGACGATCAGCATGATCCACCAACTGCAGATCCTGGGCCTCGTTCCGCGCCTCTGCCGAGCCTACGCGCTCGTTGGTGGCAAACAGCTGCTGACCGGTCACCGCATCGGTGCTCGATGCGCCCAGGATGCCGTTGGCGACACTCTGGATGCGGCGGCGCGCACCATTCTTGTTGGACACGTCCAGTACGGTGCCGGTGTTCTCGGCGCCCAGGCGGACCTGGCCACTGGCCGACACCTGCCCGATCAGACCGGCCACCGTACCCACCTGGCTGATGGCGCTGTCGGCCGCCGTCTTCGCGGCAGTTGCCGTGGACTGTGCGGTGGTCACCGCCGTGTTGGTGGCATGCAGCTGCTGGCCAGTCACGGCATCGGTGCTGGATGCACTGAGCGTGGCATTGGCCACGTTGCTGATGCGGCGGGCAGCACCATTCTTGTTGGCTACATCCAGCACGGTGCCGGTGTTCTGCGCACCCAGGCGCACATTGCCGCTGGCCGATACCTGCCCGACCAGACCGGCCACGGTGGTCACCTGACCAAGGGCATTGTCGGCGGCCGCCTTGGCCGCGGTAGCGGTGCTACTCACGCTGGTCAGTGTGGTGTTTGTCGCGTGCAGCTGCTTGCCGGTAACGGCATCGCTGCTGGTTGCGCTGAGGGTGCCATCGTTGACATTCACAATGCGGCGCTTGACCGTGTCGTTGCCGACCGAAATCTGATTCACACCGGTGGTTCGCGAGTTGCTGCCGAGCGCAACGCTGCCGGCAAAGCTGGACACCGCGTCGTCACCCAGCGCAACCGCATTCGATGCGGAGGCCATGGCGTCCATGCCCATGGCAATGGAGCGATTACTCAACGCCCTCGCGCGATAGCCGATGGCCGTGGCTGCATTCGCACTCCAACTGCCTGAGCCGATCGAAGTTGCCCCCACACCATTGTTGTTCTCGCCATCGGCACCTACGCCCGCCCGTGCCTTCGGCCCCAGAGCGATACTGTCACGGCTGTAGGCAGCGGCGTTGGTTCCCAGGGCAACTGCAGCCGAATCGCCAGTGCCACCGGCCAAGGCCGAACGGCCGAGCGCCAGCGCCTGCGCATCCACGCGCGCCGCGACAGTGTCCGCCGCGCCCTTCGCTGCCGTTGCCGTGGTCTGCGCCGTGGTCACCGCAGTGTTGGTGGCATGCAGCTGCTTGCCGGTGACTGCTTCGGTGCTGGTGGTGCTGAGGGTGGCGTCGGCCACCCCGGTCAGCTTGCGGTTGGCGTTGGACTTGTTGCGGATGTCCAGTTGGGTGCCGGTGTTGTCACCGCCCACGCGTACGGCACTGCTGGCCGAGGTCTGGGTGACCAGTCGCGTGTTGACCAGTGCCTGGTCGGCAGCGGTCTTTGCGGCATTGGCCGTATTGGTCGCGGTGGTGACGTTCTGGTTGGTCGCGTAGAGCTGCTGGCCAGTTACCGCATCGGTACTGGTGGTGGACAAACGCGCGTCTGCCACGTTGACGACTCTGCGCTTGGTGCTGCTGCTACCCACCGATACCGAATTTGATTCGGTCGCCTCTGAGTTGATACCCAGCGCAACCGAGCCGGTTGCGAGTGCCTTGGCATGGTGCCCCAATGCGACGCCATTGTATTCCGCGCGAGCATTGCCGCCGAGGGCAACGGCGCCGGAGTATCCGGCTGTGCCCGCGAAGGCATTGCCGCCGATCGCGACACGTGAGGTGCCAGCCTGACTTTCCACGGTACGAGCACCACTACCGAATGCCATCGAATTGAGGCCGTACGCGCGCGCATCATTTCCTACAACCGTAGTACCGATACCGTTGCCAATAGCCGTGGCGCCGATGATGGTGCTGTATCCAGCAAGTGCCTTGGCGCCGTATCCAAATACAGAAGTGAAGTCACCACGAACATTGATACCGTGTCCGAAGGACGTGGAGTAGTGGCCGCTCACGTCGATGGCAACGCCGGTGTGCAGAACGTCTTTTGAGCTATAGTTCACTTTGCTCCCTACGAAGTTTTCAATGGACCCGTAGGAAGGTGTACACCGGTAGTAGGTCCCGCCCAGGTCCCCGTCACAGGATTCGTTGAACATGGCATAGCCACCGAGGGTGGATCCATTGGCCATCGGCATCTGGCCCATTACACCTACCCTGGATTCATACCCCGCATGTGCCGCCGAGCGCATCGCCTCCTGCATGGCAAGCTGGGTGGCGGGTGCCCCCAGGTCATTGCCTACGATTTCCAGTGGCGCCTCGCCATCTTCATTTTCGCTGCCACGCTCCGATGCAACAGACAGCAGGGGTGTGCCAAGCAGCATCAGCAGCACGCTGGCCAGTGCGCGCGGGCCAGCAGCACGCTTGCCACGCGCCGCGGCCAACTCACTGGCCACCACCCAGCACTGCCGCGCAGTGCACCAGATACGACGATAGATCCTGTTCATGGTGTCTCCTTAACAACCAAGGGAAAAGAAGCCCGTCGCAGCGCGCTGCCGCGACGGGGCGAGCGCTTCAGAGCGCGAGGGCCTGCACGTGTTCGCGATAGCCATCGCGGGTCAACCGATAGCGCAGCTGCAGGCGATGGCCGGGCTTCGGGGTAAAGGGCAATTGCAGGGACGCACCGGGGTAGAGGCTGCGTGAGACGTCATGGGCGGTGCAGGCGCCGGCCGCATCGCAGTCGGCCACGCTGGTCAGGCCCACGCGCAGGGTTCCGGTATTGACCAGGCTGTTGCCCTGCACGCGCACGTCCACATGCCCGTTGGCCGGCACCACGTTCACCAGCGCCCCCCAGATCAGGCTCATGCCCACGGCAGCGCGGGTGGCCGGATCGTCCGGCTCGGCATCATCAGGACCGCGCACACCTTCGAAGTACACGCGGTAGGCGGTCTCCTTCTCCACCGGCTGCAGCGGAATGATCCGGATCAGGCGATTGCCGCCACCGGCCAGGGCGAACTTGCCCGGGGTGATGGCAATGGCCGCGTCGGCTGGCTCGATCTCGATTTCCTGCTCGTCGCTACTGGCCGGATCGTCGATGCGGCGAACAGTGGCCTGCACGTATTGCGCCGTGGTGGATTGCGAGTACACGCGGATCTGCGCGCCCTTCCGGGCCTCGACCGAGGTACGCATCGGATGCACGGTGAGGTTGGCGTGGGCGGGCGCGGCTGCAAGCAGCAGCGCGCAGGTGAACAGGCAGGACAAGGCGGGATGCATAGTGAGCTCCATCGACGTCACGGGCGGGAGGTAGGCAGGCGCAGTTCGACCTTCAGATCGCCCTGGTAGGCACCAGAACGTTTCTCGTCGATGGGTACGCGTGGGGTATCGAGGGTGAGTGGCGTGGGTACGCAGAACACCGGCTGCGACATCCCTGGCAACATCACCAGGCGCAGCCGCGCCGTATCGATGTTGCGCAGTTGTTCTTCCACCCCGTTGCGCAATGGAATGCGCGCGCCGTTGTGGTCGAGGGTGACGGTGTAGTCCATGCGTTGGCTGTCACCGCCGGCACCGTCGGTATGCCAGACCGAATAGCCGGTGGGCCCCGGAGGGCGCGTGCCGCTGTCGCGCACGGTGACCCCCAGGTACTCGCTCTGCGAACCCAGGCCGTCGTACAGGCACATGTCCAGATGCGCACGGCCACCCACGGTTCGGGCAATGGGGTCGTAGCTGAGATTGAGGCCTACGGTGGGCGCGGCTTCCTGGAACTCGGGCAGGTAGATGGAGACCGCGTCGTAGTCGGTGATGGTGAGTGTGAAGCGGTAGGTGTACGTGGCGAGGTTGCGGGCGTCGGGGGTGTTCGCGCGGAGTTCGAGCGTCGCGGTCCAGATGCCGGCGACGAGTTTCTCAAGCTCGGTTGCGAAGAGAGCGATCTGCGCGCCAGTACCCACTGCAGAATCAGTCGAACATTCTGGCGCGAACGTCGACCACGGCGCCCGGATACCTTCCTGCCAGAAGTCACCAAGACAGGACCGCCCACTGAGTGCCCTCTCGAGTCCAGCCTGCAAGCCGAGCTCGACGCGCATGTTTGATCTCGCCTCAACGAACTCAAGCGGTATGGCTCTTGTCCCCAGCAGAATATCGAGGAAGCCCTCCACCGGGCACCGCCCCCTCTCCGCGCTACTATCCGAAACACACGTCAGATGCAGCTCGCCATAGCGCTTACCCGGATCCACATGGTCGTACGCCAGCAGCGTGCGCGGCGGCATCAACACGATGTCCCCCGGCATCGCAGACCGATCCCAACTCATCACGATGTCGCGATGCTCATCGGTCGGATGCGTTTCCGGTGGCCGCTGTGCCATCGCCTGCGGCACCACCAGCACCAGCGCACTGAACAGCATCAGCCACCACCACAGCCACCGGCTCATCGCGCACCTCCCGCGGCAGCCTGCTGGCTGCTGGCGATCAACGCCTTTTCCTGCAGCAACCGCGTCACCCGCGCCTGCTGGCGGATGTCCGCCGGCAGCTGCGCCACGTTCAGCGGTTCGCACTGCACGGCACCCACCAGCAGCACTACCTGGCGGCGCTCGCGCACCTGCAGCGGGCATTGCAGCAGGCGGTCGTCCTGCAGCAGGTACAGCACCGCTTCGCGGCGCGGGAAGTCGGCCACGAAGCCGCCGTTGCTGCCGGTGCCCGGCACCGGTGCGTTGAGGATGCGGGCACCGCGCAGCGGCGTGCCGGCCAGGTCGTGCGCATTGCCGATGAAGGTGTAGGTCACTTCAATCGGTACCGGCATGCGCAGCAGCTTGCCGGGCGGCAGGAACAGCGGGCGCGCGCCGCCCACGCCGGTCACGCGGATGGAGGCGATGCTGTCCAGTGCGCTGGCATCCTGCACTTCGGCACGATGCGACTGGTACGCCGACACCGGCAGCAGCCGGCGGTCGCCCAGCTTCAGGCGCTGGCGGCGCAGGCCGCCCACCTGCAGTTCGGCGGCCACGCCGGTCAGTTCCAGGTCGTCGGTGCCATCCACCTGCACGGCCAGGCCTGCATCGGCGCCCAGGCCGCCGCCCCAGTACAGGCCGCGCGAACCGAGCGCCACGCCGGAACTGTGGGTGGCGCTGTAGGCCAGCTCATCGCGCCCGCGCTGCTGGTAGTGCGACACGGTGGCGCCGGTGTGGCCGATGCGGTTCTGCAGCTGCCCGCTGAGCGTGGCGCTGTAGCGGTCGCTGTTGTTGCCGCGCAGTTCGGCGGACAGTTCGCGGAACTGGTCGTCGTGATCCTGGCGCAGGCTCTGTGCCACGCTGTAGGTCACATCCGGGCGCTGGTGCCGCGGCTGGCGCAGGTCCAGCCCGTAGCGGCGCTGCGCGGTGCCGCGCTCGCCCTGCTGCAGGCGGGTGAGGGTAAGGGTGAGAAACACGCCACGGTCGCGGCTGCTGCGCAGGCTGCCGTCGTTGTGCTGCTGCCACACGCCCACGCGTGTGGAGGCGCTGAAGTCGCCCCAGCGTTCACTGCGGTTGTAGCTGGCCTGCCAGGTACGGCTGAGCTGCGGTTCGCGGCTGGGACGCGGCGCCCACGGCGGCAGCAACGGGTCCAGGCCGTACAGCGGATCGTCGATATCGCCGGGGATGCCCACGCCCTGCCGCCAGGTCTGGCGCCGGGTATAGGCCAGGTAGGCATGGCCACCGGCCACCGGCAACGCCACCGAGGCGCTGAGCGAATCGGCGCAGCCGAGCTGGTCGCGGGCATCGTCGCGGAACTCGCAGGCCTTGCCGCGCATGCGCTGCTGGTACAGGTTCCAGGATGCGTGGCGGCGGTAGGACAGCTGGTGCTGCTGCCCGCGGCTGCCATCACTGCCCTGCATGCCGCTGAAGCTGGCGCGGATCTCCTGCGTGGCGAACACCCGGCGCAGGTCCACGCGCAGTTCGCCATAGCTGAAGCCCGCCAGGTCGGCCACGCCAGCGGTGACGGTGGCGCTGCGGCCCAGCGGCACGCGCACACCGGCCATGGCAGCCATCTCGCCATCGAACTGGTCGCTGCGGCGCTCGCTGCGGCGGCCGCCCTGCATGAACCACTGCACGCTGCTGTCGGCCCGGTCGCCGCCCTTGTCGAAGGGCGCTTCTTCGCTGCGTACCAGCACACCGTCTTCGTAGATGCGCAGGGTGACGGTGTAGTTGCCGAACGGGAAACGCCGCGTATCGATCTGGTTGATGCCGGCCTGCAGGTAATAGGTCTGCAGCAGGCGCTGGCCATCGAAGGCATCGACGCGGGCATCGCGCGCCAGCAGCACGGTCAGTGGCGTGGCCTGCACGGCCGCTTCGCTGTCCACGTAGGCCTGGGTGGTGCCGATGCGCAGGCCCTGGAAGCGGTCCAGCGGCAGCATGCTGAAACTGAAGGTGCCGCCCTGCGGGCTGGACAGGTTGCGGCGGTCCATGCGCCCGGCCTGCAGGTAGTGCTCCGGGCCGATGTCGTGCCGGTAGTAGGCGTTGTCCAGCTGGAAGTCGTGTCGCGTGCGCTGGTTGCGGTAGCGCTGGTGGCTGAAGGTCCAGTTGGCCGAGACATGGCCACGCTCGAACACCCCAAGTACGCCCGCACCCTGCGCGGCCAACGCCTGGTAATCACGGCCGCCACTGAGGTTGACCGTCTGCTGGTGCAGGAAGGCGTTTTCGGCGTTGGCGCTGACCTGGTGGTGGCGCTGCGCGGCCGGCTCGCCGGGAATCCATTGGCGGGCGACGAACAGGCGCACCGCGCCCTCGCCCTCGTCATAC
>NZ_JASJSI010000026.1:0-5808 GCF_030237085.1 Stenotrophomonas maltophilia group sp. Smal32 | reverse complement strand
CATACAGTGCGCGCACGGCGGTGGGGTCCTCCGGGGGATCGAGATAGCCGCAACCGGCGGCGGCACCGCCGTAGCGGCAGGCCAGGTGGCTGTTGCGCGGCAGCGGCTGCGACAGCGCCGGCAGCAGCGCCGCCTGTGCCTCGGCCGGCAGCTGCAGCGCCTGCAGCGCCTCCGCAGGCGCTTCCAGCTGCACGTGGTCGAGGGTGACGCGCACGGGCATCAACCCGGTCGAACGCCCGAACAGGCGCACGTCCAGCTGCTCGGTCTGGCCTTCAACCAGATCCTCGAAGCCGGCGGGAACGCCGCGTGCCGCGACCAGCGGTGCGGACAACGACAGGGCGAGCGCGAGCGCCAGCCGGGTGACGGCGGGGGCAGAAGCTTTCATGGGGGCGACCAGAAGCGGCCGGCCCGACACCCGGGCCGGCGCGGGGGGACTTACGGGCTGGTGGTCTTCTGCTTCATGGCGATGCTGACCATGCCCTGGAAGCTGTCAGCCACGTCGATGGCACCCGGGGTCTTCTGCGCGATCTGCAGCGGCATGGCGACCGAAGCGCCCGGCAGTGCGCCGTCGAACAGGTCGGCGGCCAGGTAATCGGTGGCGGCCAGGCCCAGCTCGCGACTGTTGAGGCTGACCGACAGCGGTACCGACGGCGTGCCCGGGGCATTACCGATCAGCACCGGCTCGTTGATCAGGCGCACTTCGATGTCCTTGTCGATGTCGTTGGAATAGATGCGCACCTGCTGCGACCACGGAATCAGGCCACGGCCCGGGGCGTGGTCCAGCTTGACGGCGTCCGGCAGCGGGCTGCCATCGGCCTGCAGCAGGGCCAGGGTCGGGTCGACGTCGGCCAGGACGGTGATGTGGGTTTCGGCGGCATTCGCGGACAGCGAAGCAGTGACCAGCGCTGCAGCCAGCGCGGCCTTCTTGAGCATGTGCATGGGTGTCTCTCTCGGACAGGGGGAATAGTCGAAAGCCTCCCTTCCGGCATGACCGGAAGGGAGGCGCCGCCTGCAGAGGTGGTTGCCGGCGACGGAGAGAATGTTAGAAACCCTGCGAGCCGCAGACTATTCAAGCATTCCTAAAAAGTTGAACGTTAAGAAGGATCCTAGAGGCCGTTCAATGTTTGAGGGTTATGCAATTTTCCTCATCTGCTGAATGCAAGAAACTTCATTGCAGGATGAAAAGACTTCTGGTGATGTGCTTCGGATCTGCTCAAAAAGCGTCAGGCCGCGTCGCGGCGGCCTGACGGGTTCCACTCAACGATGCACTCTCAGAAGAAGATTGCGTACAGGATCAGCAGCGGAATCGGCACGCCCAACAGCCAGAGCAGAATCATTTTCATGGCAGGTCTCCTTGCATGGAATGCGGGTTACAGGTCGCGGCGGCGGCCGCCCCAGGTGGCGCTGAGGCTGGCGAAGAACGCGCCGATCAGCAGGGTGATGAACAGCCACAGCGCGGCATGCGCTGCGGCCTTGCGGGCATCGTCGGCCGCCTGCTTGGCGGTGGTCTTTGCCTTCTCCAGCGCGGCACGCATGCGCGTCTGTACATCGGTCACACGGGCCTGCGCTTCGGCCTGGCTCATGCCGGTTTCGCGCGCGATGAGCTGCGACAGGTACTGGGTATCGGCCGGGTCGAGGCCATCGCCCTGCAAGCTGTTGACGATGATCCGGTTCACTTCGGCGCGCAGTTCACGACGGTCGCTGGCCGGTGCACGGACCGGCATCGGGCGCGGCGGCGCCATGCCAACCTCGCGCGGGCCCGCATTCGGTGCCGGCGGCGGGGCCGCGTTCGGATCCATCGGCGCGCCCGGCGGTGGCGGCGCCGCGGGATCGGCAGCACCGGCGTTGGTGGCACTGCGGAACAGGGAATCCACCCAATAGTTGAGGTCGCCTTCCGGTGCGGCTGCGGCGGCGCTACCGGCACCTGCGGCGGCAACACCGGCCGTGGATGCAGCGGCGCCTGCAGTGGCGCCGGCCACCTTCGCGCCCGTGCCGAGCACGCCGCCGATGGCCGAGGTCAGCAGGCCCGCAGTCAGCAGCGTGGCCACCGCCCACGACACGAAGCCGTGCGCGGTATCGCGGAAGTAGGTTTCATCGCCATGGATCTGCGTCCACTTGGTGCGCAGGCGGCCAGCCAGGTAGCCGCCCAGGCCGGACGCGGCCAGTGCGGTGAAGGTGAGCCAGGCGATGCTGGACCAGCCGAAGGTTTCCTTGCTGACGCCTTCGAACGACCACGGCGACACCGAGGAGAGGCCAAGGCCGACACCGAGGATGAGCAGGATGAGGGAGAGTGCGGCGGCGGCGACGGCACCGGCGAAAATCGCGCTCCAGGACACGGCGCTTTCGCTGGCGGGTGGCACGATGGGGGCGGTGACGACAGTGGCGACGTCGGGGCCGAGCGCGCCGCGCTCGGGTGGATCGAATCGGGTACTCATTGCGTGGATGCTCCGTCTCGGACGCTGCGGGTGCAGCTGGCGTCCTGAGGCTGCGCGAGCGGTCGTGAAGCTGGCGAGACCCTTGAATCACGCGGTCTTTGCGCGGTGAAGCGTGTGCCAACCAAGGTTGGCACCTACCGAAGGCGGATGCGGTGGTAGATCCACGCCATGCGTGGATGATTTTCTGCGAACACCACAGAACGTGCCAACCAAGGTTGGCACCTACCACAAGCGCAAAAAAAACGCCCCGCGGATGCGGGGCGTTCTCGGCACAACCTACGCAGGCGATCAGCCCTGGTAGTCGCGCACGTCGCTGCCGGTGTAGACCTGGCGCGGACGGCCGATCTTCATTTCCGGGTCGACCTGCTGTTCCAGCCAATGCGACACCCAGCCGGAGGTACGGCCCAGCGCGAACATGACGGTGAACATCTCGGTCGGGATCTGCAGCGCCTTGTAGATGATGCCGCTGTAGAAATCGACGTTCGGGTACAGCTTGCGGGCGACGAAGTACTCGTCCTGCAGCGCGGCCTGTTCCAGCTTCACGGCCACGTCCAGCAGCGGATCCTGCACGCCCAGCTGCTTGAGCACCTTGCTGGTCATCTCGCCGATGACCTTGGCGCGCGGGTCGAAGTTCTTGTAGACGCGGTGGCCGAAGCCCATCAGGCGGAAGCCGGAGGTCTTGTCCTTGGCCTTGACCACGGCGGACTCGACGTTGTCGGCGGTGCCGATCTCTTCCAGCATCTTCAGCACGGCTTCGTTGGCACCGCCGTGGGCCGGACCCCACAGCGCGGTGACGCCCGCGGCGACCGACGCGTACGGGTTGGCACCGGTCGAGCCGACCAGGCGCACGGTCGAGGTCGAGGCGTTCTGCTCGTGGTCGGCGTGCAGGATGAACAGCAGGTCCAGCGCCTTCACCACGTCCGGGTTCAGATCGTACTGGCCGTCAGCCGACTCGAAGGTCTGCTTCAGGAAGCGGCTGACGTAATCCAGCGAGGTGTCCGGCTTGTTGGCCGGCAGGCCCTTGCCGTGGCGGTAGATCAGCGCCGACAGGGTCGGCACCTTGGCGATCAGGCGCACGGCGGCCTGGCGGCGCTGTTCGGCGTCGGACAGGTCCAGCGAGTCGTGGTAGATGGCCGACAGCTGGGCGATCGCAGCGGCCAGGATCGCCATCGGATGGGCGTCCTTGGCGAAGCTGCCGATCAGGGTGTTGATCGAATCGTCGACGTTGGCTTCGGCAGCCAGCTCATCGGTGAAGGCCTTCAGCTGCTCGGCGCTCGGGCGCTCGCCGTTGATCAGCAGGTAGGCCACTTCGACGTAGCTCGACTTTTCCGACAGCTGTTCGATCGGGTAGCCGCGGTACAGCAGCACGCCCTTGTCGCCGTCGATGTAGGTGATGGCGGACTTGCAGCTGGCCGTCGCCGTGAAGCCGGAATCGTAGGTGAAATACCCCGTTTCCTTGGTCAGCTTCGCGATGTCGACGCAGTCGTTGCCAAGGGTGGGTTTGATGACGGGCAGAACGACCGACTTATCGCCGGCGTTGAGCGTGACCTGATCAAGATCGGACACTGTGTGCGCTCCTTCATGGGAAGGCGCCTGCCCAAGCGCATTGGTCAGGCACGTGAATGACGTCCTCGGCCTGTGCCGGGGATCAGGTCATTATCGCACAGCAGCATTTGTCGGGTGCTAGACGGAAGTCGTATACGACAGGCGGCCAGACGCCGGCCGTTGAGCGGCCCGGATCGGCAAAAGCGCTGTCATACGAACGCAGTGTTCCGTCCATCCAAACGCCCGTTGGGCAGGCGTTGGGGAAAAACAAACGGCCGCGCAGAGCGCGGCCGTCGGTTCGAAGCTGGATCGACAGATCAGCGCGCGTAGCGCTTCTGGAACTTGTCGATACGGCCCGAGGTGTCGATGACCTTGTGCTTGCCCGTGTAGAACGGGTGCGAAGCCGAGGAAATTTCAACCTTCACCAGCGGGTAGTCGTTGCCGTCTTCCCACTTGATGGTTTCCTTCGTCGCCATGGTCGAGCGGGTCAGGATCTTGAAATCGGAGGTGACGTCATGGAAGACGACGTCGCGGTAGTTCGGATGGATATCGGCCTTCATGGGCTCACACCGTAAATGGGCTGGTGGTCAAGAGCGGCATTATAAGCACCGGTTGCCGCCCGGGGCAACCGGTGCCGGGCAATTGACTTCAGTCCGCGCCCAGGGCCTGGCGCACCAGGGCCTCGAAACGCTGCTGGTCGTAGGCCATCAGCAGATCGCAGTTGTCCGGCTGGCCGGTCTGGCGGTTCCAGTCGACGATGGTGGCACCGCGGCTGAACGTGCCGTTCAGTTCCACGTTCAGCGGACGCGATTCCACCTGCAGCTGCCCTTCCGGGTTCAGCGCCCAGGCCATGGCCACCGCATCGGCGGTGTACCAGCGGCCGCCCTTGGCGTCTTCCGACAGCGCGCGGGTCTTGCGCGAGATCAGCTCGTAGAAGCGGGCGCGATCGGAATCGGCCTGCAGCCACTGCTCGGCATCTTCCAGCGGCAGGCCGTGGGCGACGGTGGCTTCCCAATCCGACACCAGCAGGTGCTTGAACGAGGTGAACACCACGTGCGCCGCTTCCGGGTCGAAGGCGATGTTGAATTCGGCCGCCGGGGTGATGTTGCCGTGGCAGGTGACCGCGCCGCCCATCACCACGATGCGCTTGATGCGCTGTGGCAGGGTCGGGTCCAGCTTCAGCGCCAGTGCCAGGTTGGTCAGCGGGCCGAGCATCACCAGCATCAGTTCGCCGGCGTGCTCGTGCGACAGGCGCAGGATGGCCAGCGCGGCGTGCTCGGCTTCGGCCTGGCGGCTGGGCGGCGGCAGGTCCACGTCGCCGTAGCCATCACGGCCATGCACGTGGGCAGCGTCGACGGAGGGATGCAGCAGCGGATCCGGGCTGCCGGCAAACACCGGCACGTCGGTGCGGCCGACGATGTCGCAGAGCTTGAGGGCGTTGCGGACGGTGTATTCGAGGCCGACATTGCCGGCGGCGATGGTCAGGGCGACCACGTCGTGCCGTTCATCGGCGAAGGCCATCAGCAGGGCCAGGGCGTCGTCCACACCGGGGTCGGTGTCGATCAACAGCGGGATCTTGTGGGTCATCGTTGCCGTCTTCAGATCGGCAACGAAGTGTGGACCGGGATGATGACCGTTGCAAGTATGTGGGTTCGGGTTCGGCAGGGCGGCGCCCTGCACCCGCAGAGGCAACAGCAGAGGCAACATCAGCAGCAACGGCAAAAGCTGATTTCCTGGGGTTGGCGGGGTGGGTCCGGCTGCGGGGGCACTGTAAACCCGTCCATGGGGGCTTGGTCGCGGCTTGCTCGTGTGCGCTGTCCTGCGCACA
>NZ_JASJSI010000025.1:40191-52157 GCF_030237085.1 Stenotrophomonas maltophilia group sp. Smal32 | reverse complement strand
CCCCCCCCCCCCCCCCCCCCCCCCCCCCCCCCCCCCCCCCCCCCCCCCCCCCCCCCCCCCCCCCCCCCCCCCCCCCCGCCCCCCCCCCCGGCGCGGCGCCGAAATTGAGAAACACCCAGTTCGGGGCGGGCCGCGGGGGCGCCCCCCGCCGGGGGCGGGGGCCGCGGGGCGCGGGGAGGCGCCCGCGCCCCCCCCGCCGCCGCCCCCCCCCCCCGCTACAGTCACCGCACCAGCGTGACTGCCTGCCCGGCACGGGCGAACGCTTCGCCCAGCAAGGGACCGGTCTTGATCGCTTCCACCTCGTCGAACAGCGTCTGCAGTGCCTCGGCCGGGCGCGACGCTGGCGCCGCCACCGCCTGCTGGATCGCGGTGAAACGGTCGGCCAGCACGCGATGGCCGGGATGCGCCTGTGCCCAGGCCACCAGCGGCTGGCGCACGCCGGCGGCGGCATCCAGACGCTGCTGATCGAACAGGGTGATGGCCGCCGCCGAGGTCTCCGCCCGCTCGATCGTGGCGTTGCGCAGTTCACGGCTCAGGAACAGGTCATAGGCCGCGCCACGCCCCACCGCGATGCGCAGCCCTTCGCGGTCGAGGTCGGCCACCTGCTGCGCAGGGCTGTCCTCGCGAACCAGATAGGTGCCTTCGATCTCCACGTACGGGGCACTGAAGGCGATGCGGTCGGTGCGTGCCGGATCGATGGCCAGGAAAGCCAGGTCCCAGCCGTCTTCGCCCGCTGCGGCGACCACCGAGGCTGCGGCATCGTGGCAGGTGAAGCGTGCCTGCACCCCCATCCGTTGCGCCAATGCGGTAGCCAGTTCCAGCGAGGGGCCGCGCGGTGAGCGCGCATCGCCCTGTGCCAGCACCGGGTTGCCCAGGTTGATCGCCACGCGCAGGAAACCGTGCGGTGCCAGCGTACTTCGATGGTCGGCCAAGGACATGCAGGACTCCACGGGGCAGGGGAGTCCCAGCATGCCAAACAACGGTGTCCGCGTAGCGTGGACTCAGCCGTGCGCGGCGAAAGTGCCGTGGAAGCCCAGTGGTACCGCATACGGCAGCCAGGCCTGTGCCAGCGGGCCGTCATCCACATGGCGCGCATCCAGCACCGCCAGGCCGCTGCGCTTGTTCACCGGGTCGAGCAGGGTGCCGACCAGCCAGCCGTCATCGGCGTTGCGACTGCCCGGCCGCGGCACGAACACATGTTCCTCGGCCATGATGTCCGGCCCGTAGTGCCACAGCTGGCGACGCCCACGCTCGATATCGAATGCAGCCACTGCGTTGAAGTACGGCGCCGTGGCCGGGCCATCGATGGTCGGCGCGTAGAGGCGCGCCCCCCGGGTGTTGGCCGAACGCGGATCGAACAGCGGGAACTCCACCGCGCTGATGTCCAGGGTTTCCCAGCGTGCCTGTCCGCGGCGCAGGTCCAGGTGCAACTCGACCAGGCTGGCGCCACTGTTCGCCGCGTGCGCGCCGTCCCCGGCCATCGCTTCCTTCATCGGCGAGCGCGCTTCGCTGATGTCGTCGTGGCGCACCGCGCGCAGCACGATGCCGCCGTCGCGGGTGAAGGCATCGCCGAAGTGATAGATCGCCGCGAACGGTGCATCGAACCATTGCGCCTTGTCCGGCGCATCCTTGGCCACCACCGCGATGCGTGACGGGCGCTGCGACGCGAACTGCATGCGCTCGAAGAAGCTGCCGCCGGTGCCGTTGAAGTCGAACGGCATCAGCACGAACACAAGGTGCTGTTCGGTCATCGCAAAGGCATGCAGGTAGCCATGTTCCGGCGTTTCAATCACATTGGCACTGCGCAGCTGGCCGTCCCTGCCGATGTGCCAGACCAGCAGGCCGTGGCCTCCCATCAGGCTGATCGACCCGAAGTTCCACACGCTGCCATCGCGGTCCGGCAGCGGATGCGCGGAGAACGGTAGCGCGGCCAGATCCGGGCGCCAGGTGACCGGCCCGAGGGTCTGCAGCGAATCGGGGTCCACTTCGAACGCCGAGCCGGACTCGCACAGCGCGAACAGCCGGCCATTGATCATCGTCACCGAGGTGTTGGCCACGTTGGCGTCATCGTTGTTGCGTACCGCCAGGGCACCGGGGACGCTTGTGCCGGCCGCCGGGTATTGGAAGCGGCCGGCCTTCTGTTCACGGCTGAACTTCGGCGTGGCCACCATGCGGCCGTGGTGGGTCAGGCTGCCATCGCCGTTGAAGCGCCAGCCATGCACCATGCCGTCGCCGTCGAACCAGTGGTCGTAGCGGAAGCCATCGCGCTCGGTCCAGGCCGGGCCATTGCGGTACAGCGTTCCGGCGAGGCCGGCCGGCAGCCGGCCCTGCAGCTGCACGGTGGCCGGGCCGAGGCTCTCGCTGGTGACGCCGCGCCAGCCCAGCAGCCACGGGTGCTCCTGCAGGCCCTGCGCGAAACGGGCCGGGTCACCGGCGAAGGCGGGCGCGCTGCGCAGTGCGGTGGCGCCCAGAGCCAGGCAGGCGCTGCTGCTGAGCAGGGTATGGAGGAAGCGGCGACGGTCCATGATGGCCTCGGGTCTGGATGCAGGAATCAGCGCAGGGTGATGTCGATGGCAGCGCCGGCAGCCGGCACGTCGACGCGTGCCTCGTCGAAGGTCGGCTTGCGCATCACCTGCGGGTTGTTGCTGAAGCCATAGCCTTCCACCGGCATGCCGACCAGGTTGGTGTCGAGCTTGCCGTTGTCGTTCTCGTCGTGGGTGAGCAGTACGGCATAACTGCCGGCCGGCAGGTTCTTGAATGTGAAGTGGACGCTGTCGCCGCTGGGCGTCGCCTGCTGCGCCTGCACCGGCTTGGCCTTGCCGTCCCAGGCGGCAGCGCTGTCGACCAGTGCAACGCGCAGGGTGCCGGTCTGCACGCGGACATCGTGTACGGTCACTGCCAGATCGGCAGCGTGGGCACCACTGGCCAGGGCCAGGGCAGTCAGGGCGGTGCTGAGCAGGGCGGTGCGGATCATGGCGGTGGCTCCGGAGGTGGGTGGTGTGTTGCGGTGTGGAGCCAGTCTGCGCGGGGCGCGTTGGTGGGTTCAGGGCCAGTGGTCATCGATCCGACGTGCCAGAAGTCACTTTCTGCGTTGGACCCATTGCCGGTTGCTGCCGCGGCCGTCAGCATCAGGTCATGCCCAGCCTGTTCCGCCACCTGTTGCGTCCCCTCAGCCTCGCCGGCCTGGTCACCGTGCTGGTGGTGGGCCTGTCATTCGGCGTGCAGGGCGCCGGTGCCGGCCTCAGCCAGGCGTCGCTTGGCGCGTTCCTGCTGCTGTTCGTGGTGCACGGATGGGCGGCAATGCCGATCCGCGTGCGTGCACTGGCTGCGGCGCTGCAGGCCGTGCTGGCGATCACACTGGTTGCCCTGCAGCCGCGCACCGGAACCGCGCCGGTACTGCTGGTGGTGCTGGTGGCGCAGCTGGCCGAGCATTGGCCACCGCGCTTCGTGCTGGGTGTTGCACTGCTGGCCAACCTCGCCATGTATCTCCTGCTGCGCCACAGTGGTTTCACCCAGCCGTTGCTGGTGGTGCTGCTGTATGGCGGGTTCCAGGCATTTGCCGCACTGACCGCACACTACGCGCGCAGCACTGCGTTGGCCCGCGATGACCTGGCCCGCGTCAATGCCGATCTTCTGGCGACACGTGCACTGCTGGCCGACAGTGCACGCGATGCCGAGCGCCTGCGCCTGGCCCGCGAACTGCACGATGTGGCCGGGCACAAGCTCACCGCGATGCGCTTGAACCTGCGCGCCCTTGCGGCCGACCCTGTGCTGGCCGGGCGCGAAGGACTGGTGCTGGCCGAGCAGCTGTCCGGCGAGTTGCTGGCCGACATCCGCCAGGTGGTGCAATCGATGCGCGATGATCGCGGCCTCGATCTGGCTACTGCGCTGCACGCGCTGGCCGCGCCGTTTCCGCGCCCGAAGCTGCAGCTGCAGATCGGCGAGAGCGTGCGCGTGGCCGACCCGCTGATGGCAGAGACTGTGCTGCGCCTGGTACAGGAAGCGCTGACCAATGCCGCCCGGCATGGCAACGCAGACACCGTATGGCTGACGATCAACGAAGAGGATTCCCGGTTGCGTATCGACATCCGTGATGACGGCCAGTGCGCCGAGCGCATCCGAGAGGGCAACGGCATCGCCGGCATGCGTGAGCGCCTGGCCGCAGTGCGCGGCCAGCTGGAACTGGCCCGCACCGCGCAGGGTGGCATGCACCTGACCGCGTGGGTGCCAGCATGAGCGGCGGCGCGATCCGTGTTGCCCTGGCCGACGACCAGGCGCTGGTCCGTGCCGGCCTGCGCGCGCTGTTGCAGGGGCTGGGCGTGGAGGTGGTGCTGGAGGCCGAAGACGGCCAGGCGCTGCTGGATGCGCTGGCCACCCAGCCGGTGGACGTGGTGCTCAGTGACATCCGCATGCCCGGGATGGACGGCATCGAAGCGCTGCGCCAGCTGCGCGCACGCGGTGACGCCACCCCGCTGCTGCTGCTGACCACCTTCGACGAAAGCGATCTGCTGCTGCGCGCCAGCGAGGCGGGAGCGCAGGGATTCCTGCTCAAGGACGCAGCACCGGCCGACCTTCGCGAGGCGATCGAGCGCGTTGCCACCGGTGAGACCCTGCTGCTGCCGGTCAGCACCGAGCCGGTACGCGCCCGCTACCGCTTCCATGATGAAGCGCCGCCCACCGATACCTTCGGTGAGCGTGAAGTAGCGATCTTGCGCCTGCTGGCCGGTGGCTACAGCAACAAGGAGATCGCGCGCAGCCTGTTCCTGGCCGAGGGCACGGTGAAGAACTATGTCTCGGCGATCCTCGACAAGCTCGGCACCCGTGACCGCACCCGCGCGGTGCTGAAGGCGATTACCCTGCGCATCATCTGAGTTGCCGGCACCAGGAAAAGGCATGAACTCGATCCTGCACGTTGAGATCCCCGCCAGTGACCTGGCCCGTGCCATTGCGTTCTACCAGCAATGGCTGCGGGTGGACGTGGATGCGCCGATCCTGCTGCATGACTGCCAGATGGCGTACCTGCCGTTTTCGGATGACGCGGAGGGTGCCAGCATGGCGCTGGTGCAAGGTGCGGACTACAGGCCCTCCGAGCAGGGCGCGCGCATCTACATCGGCGTGGATGACCTGGATGCCAGCCTCGCGCGCGCGCTGCAGGCAGGTGCCGAACTGCGCTTCGGCCCGGCCGATGCCGGCGATTGGCGAGTGGCCGAGATCCGCGACAGTGAAGGCAACCGCATCGCGCTGCAGGCCCGGGCAGTTCTGTAGAGCCGAGCCCACGCTCGGCTGCTGTTGGCCCAGCCGCCCAAGCTCAGCCGAGCATGGGCTCGGCTCTACAAGATCGAGGCACGCGAGCGCTGCAGCCAGTCGTGGGTCGTCGGGCAGTTGCATGCCGAAACGCTGCTGCAGCACCTCGCGCACATCGCCGACATCGTGCAGCGGGCGCTTGTCCGGCGCCTGCCCGGGGCGGTACTCGGTGTAGTTGCCGCTGCCGATGGTGCGGCGCCAGTCGGGCCCGGTCAGCGACGCGCGCAGCTGGCCCGGAAAGCTGGAATCGGGGTGGGTGCACACGTACCAGTTGCCCACCACGTTGTCGATCGGTGCCGGTGCCTGCAGATCGAAGCGGTACATCGCCCGCCAGCCGTCGCTGGATTCGGCTGACAGCACGAAGTCGCCCTGCTCGGGCAGGCGCTGCAGCAGATAGCGCTCGTGCGGCGTGGCCTGCGGCTGCGCATCGTGCAGGCGCAGCGGCACGGTCGGGGTCAGGCTGCCGAAACCGGCGTCCACCAGCCAATCATCGCCGTCCACCTGCACGCGCAGCAGCAGGTGGGTCCGTGCAGTCAGCTCGCCGTCCTGTGCGGCCAGCAGTACGCGCGCACTCAGCGGCTGCGCATCGAAGCCCAGTGCCTGCAGCAGGGCCAGCAGGCCGCCGTTGAGTTCGAAGCAGTAGCCACCCCGACGCTCGTCGAGCAGCTTGCGCTGCACGCTGTCCAGGTCGATCGGTACCGCGTCGCGCAGCAGGCAGCTGAGCGTCTCGAATGGCAGCAGCGCGTTGTGGCGCTGCTGCAGCAGGGTCAGTCCGGCCAGCTTCAGCGGTGGCGGCGCATCCAGCTGCAGGCGTTGCAGGTAGCGGGGGACATCGAGCGTCGTCATGGCGGCACCGGTCGGGGGAGGGAGGTCCACTGTGCTCCCCCAACCGGGGTTGAGGTCAAGCGCGCCGGCGATGTCATCCCCCCGTCGCCTGTGCCCGGTACAAAGGCCGCGTCCGTCAGCGATCGGCGTGGGCGAACGAAAAAAATCCTAAAGTTCTGTCAGATCCAGCCGATACAGGTGCGTCCTTCCGCCTGGAGTCTGTCATGTCGGCCGTTGTCCCCCACCTCAGGTCCCTGCGCGCGCGCCTTGGCACGTTGCGCTCGGCGTCCCCCGGCCTGCTGCGCTGGCTGCAGCCGCATCGGCTCAGCGTGGCCAACAAACTCAAGGCGACCCTGTGGGTCTGTGGGCTTGGCCTGGTCGCGATCGCTGCCGTGTACGCCTGGACCGGCCACGCCAGCGCACAGGCTGCACGCAGCCAGGCCAGCTACCAGCGCGGCAGCGATCTGGCTGCGAGCCTGGCCACGCGGGTGGCCGAAGCGCGCCGCCTGCAGACCCAGTATGCACGCAGTTTCGATGATGCCGACCGCAACCAGTTGCTGGTGACCCAGAAAGCCCTGCAGGCCGATCTGCAGGCGCTGCGTGCGATGCCGATGGATGCCGGCCGGCGCAAGGCCCTGCAGGCGCTGACCGAGGCCGCTGACGCGTTCTCGCAGGGTGTGGTAGCGCTGTTCGAACGTGTCGATGAAATGGGTCGCGGCGACGCTGGCCTTGCCGCGCAGCTGCAGCAGGCGGCCGATGCCCTGCAGACCCAGGTGGACGCCCAGCAGCGACCGTCGCTGGCGCTGTCCCTGCAGAAGATGCGCCGTCAGGAGGCGCTGTTGCTGCTCGATGGGGATTCCACGCACGCTGATCGTGCGAGCGAAGAAAAACTGCCATTCGATCTGGCGCTGGCCGGTCTGCCTACCGATGTGCAGGACGCCCTGCGCAGCGGAATGGAGGGCTACCAGATCGCGTTGCTGGGCTACACCGCCGCGCGTGTCGGGCTGGATGTGGAGGCACAGTCACTGCTGGAAACCGCCGCTGGCGTGGCACCGGCGCTGGCCGCATTCCAGCAGGCACAGGTCGCGGCGCTGGCCAGTGCACAGGCACGCCAGCAAGCCGGCGCACGCGCCATGAGCGTGCTGTTCGCACTCACGCTGCTGCTGGTTGCCGGTGTATTGATCACCAGCCTGGTGCTGGTCCTGCGCGCGGTGCGCCAGCCGATCCAGGACACCCTGCGTTTCGCCAGCGACATCGCTGACGACCGCCTGGACACCACCCTGCGCGTCTACAACGCCAACGACGAGATCGGCCAGCTGGCCCAGCGCCTGGTCGACATGCAGCAACGCCTGCGTGCGCGCATCGAGACCGAGCGGGCGGTGGCGCGCGGCAACACCCGCGTGCGCCAGGCGTTGGACAGCGCGCAGACCGGCCTGATGGTGATCGATGCGGAAGGGCAGGTCGCCTACGCCAACCCGGCACTGCTGCTGCAGCTCGAGCGCCGCATCGAAGAGCTGGTGGGCAGCGACGCGGTGCGCCTGCATCCAGCGCTGGGCAGCCTGGCCAGCGTGCGCCAGCGCGAGGAGCGCGAGATCGGCCATGCAGGGGTGCGCTACCAGCTGATTGCCAACGCCATCATCGACGAAGGCCAGTTCCTTGGCGTGGCGGTGGAATGGCGCAGCCGTGCGCTGGAAACCCTGTTGGAAACCGAAGTGGCCGCGCTGGTCGACGCCGCCGCTCACGGTGACCTGCATGGGCGCATCGCGCTGGAGGGCAAGCAGGGCTTCGTGCGCACGCTGTCGACCAGCATCAATCGCCTGCTGGCGACCTTTGAAACCAATCTCGGCGACCTGCAGGCACTGCTTGCCGCGCTCGCCCGCGGTGACCTCAGCGTGCGCATGGAGGGTGAACTGCAGGGGGTGTTCGCGCGCATGCGCGACGATGCCAATGCCACCGTCGCTCAGCTCGGCCGCATCGTCACCCGCATCCAGCACGCCACCTCCAGCCTCGACACCGGTGTTGGCGAGATCGTTGCCGGTCATCACGACCTCTCGCAGCGCACCGAACAACAAGCGGCCAACCTGGAAGAAACGGCCGCATCGATGCATGAGCTGACCGACACCGTTGGCCGCAATGCAGATGCCGCAGGGCGTGCCGACGCGCTGGTCAAGGGTGCCGCAGCGGTGGCACAGCGCGGCGGTGAGGCGGTGGGCCAGGTGGTGGCGACCATGCAGGGCATCAGCGAGGCGTCGCGCCGGATCGGTGATATCACCCAGCTGATTGATGGCATCGCTTTCCAGACCAACATCCTTGCGCTCAATGCGGCCGTGGAGGCGGCACGTGCGGGCGAGCAGGGCCGCAGCTTTGCCGTGGTGGCGGCAGAAGTACGCCTGCTGGCCCAGCGCAGTGCCGATGCGGCGAAGCAGATCAAGGGATTGATCGAGGATTCGGTGGCGCGGGTCGGGCAAGGCAACCAGCAGGCCGAGCAGGCGGGCACCACCATGGGCGAGATCGTTGGCAGCGTGCAGCAGCTGGCCGAGCTGCTGGCCGGTATCCGCAGTGCATCGCAGGACCAGCATGCCGGCATCGCGCAGGTGAACCAGACCATCGTGCAGATGGAAGCCAGCACCCAGCGCAACGCCAGCCTGGTGGAAGAAGCCGGTGCCTCCACCGCGCAGATGCAGGCGCAGGTACACGCGCTGGCCGAAGCGGTGGGCGCGTTCCGGCTGCAGCCGGAACAGCGGGCGGCACGCGCGGCGGCCTAGGCGGTGCTGTGGGCCGGAGGGGAATCAGCCGAGCGCAGGCTCGGCTCTACATCATCGGGCTCGGGAAACACTGTAGAGCCGAGCCCATGCCCGGCTCACGCCAATGCGCGGTGGCAGGAATCAATACACGTCGCGACGGTAGCGCCCGCTCTCCAGCAGTGTTTCCACCGCCTCATCACCGAGCGCTTCACGCAGCACCTGGTCCACGCCTTCGGCCATGCCCTGCAGCGAACCGCACACGTGGATGACGGCACCACGCTGCATCCAGTCGCGCAGGGCATCGGCCGCCACGCGCAGGCGATCCTGTACGTAGCCGCCGTCGCCATCGCGCGAGAACGCCAGGTCCACCCGCGCAAGATGACCGTTGGCCTGCCAGGCCTCGATCTCGTCGGCGAACAGGAAATCGTGCGCACGCTGGCGTTCACCAAACAGCAGCCAGTGCCCGTGTTCTCCCGCATGGGCGGCTTCGCGCAGCAGGCTGCGCAGGCCGGCGATGCCGGTGCCGTTGCCGATCAATACCATGGGTGCACCGGTCACGCGATGGAAACCCGGATTGCGGTGCACGCGGGAGGCGATGCTGGCGCCTATCGGCGCATGCACTGACAGCCAGCCCGAGCCCAGGCCGGTGCGTCCGGCTTCGTCATGGACCAGCCGTACCACCAGCTCGACCGCACCGTCATCCGTACAGGACGCGATGGAGTACTCCCGCCCCGGCAGCAGTGACAGCCCTGCCAGCCACAGGCACGCATCCTGCACCGCCAGCGCAGCATCGGCATCGGGCAGCTCGCGCTCGCTGGCCAGCGCCAGCAGCGTGCGCGGCTGGCCGTCGATCAGCAGCGGCTCCAGGGGATCCAGCCCATGTGCCTTCAGTACCGCACCGGCGTGCTGTGCGTTGTGGCGGGGCGCGATATGCAGGATGTCGCCCGCCTGCCACTGCACCTCGGCCGGCGCAGCAAGACGGATGCGCCAGATCGCACCGCCGATGCTGCCTGGATTGAGGCGGTCGCGGCCGAGCAGGCGCCACTCGTGCATCTGCGTGGCGGCCGGCAGCACGCTGTCATCGGTGGCGATGCCGGTCAGCGCGCCCAGCTGTTGCTGCCACTGGCGCAGCGCCGGTACCGCAGCGGCATCGACATCGATGCGCCCGAACAGCGCACGTGCACCGTTGCCCAGCAGCCAGCCATCGAATTGGCGGCCAAAGCCGCAGTAATGCGGGTACTGGCGGTCACCGAGGGCGAGCAGGCCGAACTGCAGGCCCGACAGATCGGGCGCTTGTGCCAGCAGCCGTCGCGCAGCGCCCCGCGCCGCATCCGGAGGTTCGCCATCGCCAAAGGTGCTCAGCACGAACAAGGCCTGCGCAGTGCGCGCGAGCTGCGTGGCATCGACCCGGGCCAATGGCAGTACCTGCACAGCATGGCCAGCGGCCTGCAGCTGCGCGGCAGCACGCCAGGCCAGCTGTTCGCCCAGCCCGCTCTGGCTGGCATGCACGACCAGCCAAGGTGCGCGGCCATCATCGGCGGCGGCAACCGGAAGCGACTGGCGCAGCCCGCGTGCGGCACGCTGGCTGCGGCGACGGTCCAGGTACAGCATCCAGCCAGTGATGAAGAACAGGCTCATGCCCAGGCTGCTGAGCATCACCACCACGCGCCCGGGTATGCCGAAGTAGCTGCCCGAGTGCAACGCGAACACGCTGGTGGCCAGCTGGCCGCCGGTGCCCTGGCGCGCGTAGGGGCGCGAATCGAGGATTGCCCCGCTGGCCGGATCCAGTTGCAGCAGATCATGTGCACGGTCATGGTGGCCGCCGCGCTGAGACGGATCACCGGCCATCACCCGCACGTTGAGTACCTGGCCGGGCTTTTCCGGCAGGCGCAGGTCGATGAAGCCGGTGCGCACGCCGGGCAACGCATACAAGGTGGTTTCCACGCGGCGCAGGTCCAGCGTCGTGTCGGTGGCGACCTTGTGCTTGGCCGCCGGCGCGACGCCCAGCAGGGTGTTGGCGGCGCTGCGGTACCAATCGAACGACCACCACAGGCCGGTCAGCGCACTCATCAGGTAGATCAACAGCACCCAGGTGCCGACCACCGAGTGAAGGCTCCACAGGAACCCGCGGCCGCTGCGCTTCCACTCCACCGCCAACCAGCTGCGCCAGTGCCACCAGCGCCGCGGCCAGCGCAGATAGAGGCCGGACAGGGTGAAGAACAGCAGGGCGATGGCACAGCTGCCGGTGATCCATTTGCCGCGCTCGCCCGCAGCGAGGTGGCGATGCAGGTCTTCGACGAAATCGAAGAAGGCCTGCCCGCGCAGCGCGCTGAAGCGTTCGCCGCTGTACGGGTCGAAGTACACCCAGTGCTCTTTGCCGCCAGCGAACCGTGCGACTGACGGTCGCTGTCCGGTGGCATCGATGCGCAGGCGTTGCAGTGGTCGCTCGCTGCCGGCCTGCAGCAGCGGCACCAGTTCAGTGAGCGCCAGCGGATGCTGGCCTTCGCAATGGTGTTCGGCGATTTCGGCGAAGCCGGGGTTGGCGGCACGCAGCAGTTCGTCCTCGAAGGACAGCACGGCGCCGCTGAGGCCCATCACGGCCAGGACGGCACCGGCAGTGATGCCCAGCAGCCAGTGCAGTTGGAACAGGACGTTCTTGAACATCGGAGGAGGAGGGCCCGGAAGGCTGCCGCCCGCATCCTGCGCAACAGCAAATGAGAATTAGTCGCGTAATTCTCCGGGGCGCCCTGCCTGCGGTCAAGCAGGGGGTATCGGCCGGGCGGCGCCCGGCACCCGCTTCAGGCCAGGGCAACAGCAACAGCAACAGCAACAGCGTGCATTCCGTGGGATGGCAGGGTGGGGGGGGGGGGGGGGGGGGGCCCCCCCCCCCCCCCCCGGGGGGGGGGGGGGGGGCGCCGGGGGGGGGGGGCGCCCGGGCCGGGGGGGGGGCGCGGGGGCGGGGGCGGCCCCGCCGCCGCGTGGCCGGGGGGCGGGGGCCGGCCCCGCGGGGGGGGGGGGCGGGGGCGCGCCCCGGGGCGCGGTCGATGTGCCGCTCCCGCACGGACGCGCGCGGGCCTCCGGCCGGGGCGAGCT